>NZ_JEXG01000036.1:0-41048 GCF_000581275.1 Acinetobacter sp. 809848 | reverse complement strand
TAACGCCATTCAATTTAGAAATTCCATTTGTTCCACCAGTATTCTGGTTTGTGATTAAAACAGCATTCTTTGTAATGATGTTTGTATTGGCACGTGGTTCTTTAATGCGTCCGCGTTATGACCAAGTCATGAACTTTGGTTGGAAAATTTGTTTGCCATTGGCGTTGGTCAACTTGTTAGTGACTGGTGCTGTGATTCTGATGAATCAGGCCTAGGACAGCAGGGAGTACAAAATGTATAAATTTCTAGCTGGATTCGGATCAATTGTACGTACGTTACTCATGGTGTTTAGCCATGCAACGCGTAAACGTGACACGATTTTATATCCAGAAGTTCCGGCTGAACAGATTGTGCCGCCACGCTTTCGTGGTCGTATCGTATTAACGCGTGACCCTGATGGGGAAGAGCGTTGCGTAGCATGTAACCTATGTGCGGTTGCATGTCCGGTTGGCTGTATCTCACTACAAAAAGCAGAAACAGAAGATGGTCGTTGGTACCCGGAGTTTTTCCGTATTAACTTCTCACGTTGTATTTTCTGCGGTATGTGTGAAGAAGCTTGTCCAACAACTGCGATTCAGCTCACACCAGACTTCGAGTTAGGCGAATATGTACGTCAAGACCTTGTTTATGAGAAAGAAAACTTACTCATTTCAGGTCCGGGCAAATACCCAGATTACAACTTCTACCGTGTAACGGGTATGGCAATTAACGGTAAAGAGAAAGGTCAAGCACAAAAAGAAAGTGCACCAATCGATGTACGGAGTCTATTACCATGATGTGGCCGTTTTATTTGATGGCACTCGTGGCCATCGTTTCTACGGTTCGTGTAGTGACTAACACGAACCCTGTACACGCTCTACTTAGTCTAATTGTTTCATTGCTTGCTGTTGCTGGTATTTTCATGATCGTGGGGGCGCCTTTTGCAGGTGCTCTTGAAATCATCGTTTATGCCGGAGCAATTATGGTTCTATTTGTCTTCGTGGTGATGATGCTTAACTTAGGTCAACACACCGTTGAACAAGAACGCAAATGGCTTTCTTCAGATGCTTGGGCATATCCAGCACTCATGAGTTTCTTACTCGGCTTGCTTTTAGTTTGGATGCTTGGTGGTGAATACACCACTATTTCAGCACCACTTGGGGCACAAGTGATTGGACCAAAAGTAGTTGGTCAAGCACTCTTTACTCACTATTTATTATTGGTTGAAGTTGCCGCGATGTTATTGCTAGCAGCCCTTGTTGCAGCATACCACTTAGGTAAACGTGAACCAGGTGCAGAAGAGGAAAAAGAATAATGGGCCAGATTCCTTTAGAACATGGTTTGATTGTTGCAACCATCCTTTTTGCACTCGGTTTTTACGGTGTAATGGTGCGACGCAACCTATTATTTATGTTAATGAGCCTTGAAATCATGATGAATGCTGCAGCATTGGCATTTGTTCTTGCGGGTAGCGTATGGGCACAACCAGATGGGCAAGTGATGTTCATCTTGATTTTGACCCTTGCAGCAGCAGAGGCATGTATCGGTCTTGCGATTGTCCTTCAGTTCTATCATCGCTTCCATCATTTGGATGTGGATGCTGCTAGTGAGATGCGCGGATGAGTTATTTATATTTAACAGTATTATTTCCGCTAATCGGTTTTATTTTATTGGCGGCAGGACGAGACAAACTCTCTGAAAATGTTGCAGCTGTTATTGGTGTAGGTTCTGTAGGTTTATCTGCATTATTTGCACTCATTGCTGGAATGGCATTTACTACGAGTGGTCAGCAAGTTTTTGTTCAAAACTTGTGGACATGGTTCAATGTTGGCGGTTTTGCGCCGGGCATTAGCTTACATTTAGATGGCTTATCTTTACTCATGATGGGCATGATCACGGGTGTTGGTTTCTTAATCCACATCTTTGCATCATGGTACATGCGTGGTGAAGAGGGCTATGCGCGTTTCTTCTCTTATTTCAACCTGTTTGTTGCAAGCATGCTTGTGCTTGTATTGGGTGACAACTTGGCGTTGTTATTCTTGGGTTGGGAAGGCGTAGGTCTTTGCTCTTACTTGCTAATCGGTTTCTATTATGCAAACCCTGCAAATGGTTGGGCTGCGATCAAAGCGTTTACAGTGACCCGCGTTGGTGACGTATTCTTGCTTATTGCTTTATTCTTGCTTTACCAACAATTTGGTACGCTGAATACTCAGTACATCGTTGAACACGCAGCAGAAGTAATGACGAAGAGTTCGTCACTTACAATCTGGACTGCATTAATGTTGTTCTTGGGTGCTGCTGGTAAGTCTGCTCAAATTCCATTGCAAACATGGTTGGCAGATGCGATGGCAGGTCCAACACCTGTTTCTGCATTAATCCACGCAGCAACAATGGTAACGGCTGGTGTGTACTTATGCTGCCGTCTATTCAGCGTATTTGAACTTGCTCCTGAAGTGATGCAATTCATTTCGGTAACTGGCGCGGTAACTTTGTTAGTTGCAGGTTTTGCTGCACTCGTTCAAACAGATATCAAACGTATCTTGGCTTACTCAACAATGAGTCAGCTTGGCTATATGTTTATGGCTGTAGGTGCGGAAGCTTATCAAGCTGGCTTGTTCCACATGTTGGCTCACGCATTCTTTAAGGCATTATTATTCTTGTCTTCTGGTGCGGTGATTTTGGCTTACCACCACGAGCAAAACATCTTCAAAATGGGTGGTTTGTTCAAACGTAACAAATTCCTGTTTGCTTGTTTCGCGATTGGTGGCGGTGCATTAGCAGCTATTCCATTCTTAACAATTGGCTTCTTCTCTAAAGATGCGATTCTTGGTGAAGTTTGGGTACAAGGTCAATCAGTTGCTTTATATCACACCTTATATTGGGTGGGTGTAGCAGGTGCATTCCTGACTTCAATCTATACATTCCGTTTAATCTGGGTTGTATTCTTTGGTCAAGAAAACACGCCTTACCATGAAATTAAAGGTGCAACTTACTGGGCTCCATTGGGTATTTTAGCTGTATTGTCTACTTTTGTTGGTGCGGTATTAAAAGCACCGGTAGCAGGTATTCTGAATACTGCAAAAATCCCTGAATTCCATGTCGCTGAACAATTTGTAGAGGGCATGCATGGGGCAGAGCACTTAGCAGTAGGTATTGCACTAGTTGGTCTAGTTGTTGGTATAGCATTATTTACATTTGCTTATGGTGCAGTGAAATCATTCGCTCAAACAAGTTTGGGTTCAGGTTTGGCACATATTTGCCGTACCGCTTTTGGTTTTGATGCATTGTATGACATCGTTTTTGTTAAACCTTATTTATTCTTCGCCAAAATCTTTGGCCGTGATCCGATTGACGGTTTGTGGTTAGTTCTTCCTGCACTCGTGAAAGGCGGAAATAGTTTTACAAGCTCACGTCAAACAGGTTCATTGCGTGAATACGCATCAAGCATGTCACTCGGTGTAGTGGTGTTATTGATGATCTTGATCGTTATTCAGGTAGTGGGGAAATAAAATGGAAAACAATTTAATTTTACCCGCGCTGATCCTTGTTCCGTTCATTGCCGGTTTTATTTGTTGGTTAGTCGATAAGCTCGACAAAACTTTGCCACGCTGGATTGCCTTAATTGGTATGCTCATTACTTTGGGCTTAGGTCTTGCACTTTGGCAAAGTGGAACTTATAGCTACGAGTTGGGTTCTAAAATCCCAACTTGGTCTGCTGAGTTCTATTTACCGTGGATTCAATCACTCGGTATTGGCATTCACTTAGCTGTGGATGGTTTATCTTTACTCATGGTGTTATTAACAGCGTTACTTGGTGTACTTGCTGTTGGTTGTTCATGGGGTGAGATTCAAAAGAACGTTGGTTTCTTCCACTTAAACCTATTATGGAGTTTAGGTGGCGTTATCGGTGTATTCTTAGCGATTGACTTGTTCTTGTTCTTCTTCTTCTGGGAGATGATGCTTGTACCAATTTACTTCTTGATTGCGTTATGGGGTCATAAAGGTTCAAACGGTCGTTCACGTGTTTACGCTGCTACTAAGTTCTTCCTTTACACGCAGATTGCCGGTCTAGTGATGTTAATCGGTATCCTAGGTCTTGTAGTTTATGGCTACATGATGACAGGCATGATCGGTTTTGATTACAACTATTTATTAGCTGTAGCTAACCACTTACCTGCAGGCTTAGCTTACGGTTTCATGATCTGTTTCTTCATCGGTTTTGCGGTGAAGTTACCAGTATTCCCATTACATGGTTGGTTGCCAGATGCGCATGCTCAAGCTCCTACAGCAGGTTCTGTAGACTTAGCGGGTATCTTGATTAAAACAGCTGCGTATGGCTTGCTTCGTTTTGTTATTCCATTCTTCCCGACAGCTTCTGCACAGTTTGCAGACATTGCGATTATTTTCGGTTTGATTGGTATTTTCTACGGCGCATGGTGTGCTTACCAGCAAACTGACATGAAACGTTTACTTGCGTATACATCGATTTCACACATGGGCTTTATCTTACTTGCAATCTATGCTGGTAATATTTTGACCTTCCAAGGTCTAATGATCATGATGTTGGCACATGGTTTGTCATCAGCTGCATTGTTCATTATGTCGGGTCAAATCTATGAACGTTTACATACACGTGATTTACGTTTAATGGGTGGTCTTCGTGGCCAGCTCCAGTACTTGCCATTTTTCTTGATGTTCTTCGTTGCTGCTCTTGTCGGTGTACCAGGTTTAGGTAACTTTATTGGTGAATTCCTGATTTTGATGGGTTCATTTAATAAATATCCTGTCTTCACGATTCTTGCTTCTATCAGCCTTGTATTTGCAGGTTTATATGGCTTGATCTTGATTCACCGTGCTTTATTTGGTGAACCAAATCCTGAACAAAAGCAACATTACACTAGTCCATTGAAAGACTTATCTGCTCGTGAAGTTGGTATTTTGATGATTTGTGCGATTGGTCTCGTTTGGCTTGGTATCTACCCACAAACATTCTTGGATGTATCTCATTCAAGCATGCAGTGGTTGGTCAATAGTTATGTGCCAGTACAAGAAGTCGTTGAAACTGTTCAGCAAACAGCTACTCAACTTGACCATGTGGAGATCCAATAATCATGAACTTCACAGTATCATTTTCTACGCTTATGCCTTTAGCTCCGGTGATGATTGTTGCTTTGACAACAATCGTCGTCATGTTGTTAATTTCAATTAAGCGTAATCATAATTTAATCGCAACAGCTTCTGTTGTCGGTTTAAACCTTGCTGCACTTTATATTTTATTTTCAGTATTTGGCGGTAAGTTTGTACCGGCAAATGTGATGGGCATGTTTATGGTTGATCCATTTACCATGTTCTATCAATTTATGATTTTGATTGCGGCATTGGCATGTTGTACTTTGTCTCATGCTTACATCGAAACTTATAAAGACAACCGCGAAGAGTTATACCTTTTGTTACTTGCTTCAGTAGCAGGTGCAATGTTGATGGTTGCAAGCTCTCACTATGCATCATTCTTCATTAGCCTTGAGTTAATGTCGATTCCTGTATATGGCTTACTTGCTTATACTTATCAACGTAGTAACTCACTTGAAGCGGGTATTAAGTACCTTGTACTTTCAGCGACAGCTTCTGCAATGTTGTTGATGGGTATGGCATATATCTATGCATATACAGGTTCACTTTCATTCTATGATTCTGTACAAGCATTATTTGAAGCAATCAAACAGCCAATGGTGTTATTAGGTTTAGCACTTATTATCTTTGCTGTTGCATTTAAATTGTCGCTTGCGCCGTTCCATAAATGGACACCGGATGTATATGCAGGTGCACCAGCGCCAATGGCAACTTTCTTAGCGACTGCTGCTAAAGTTGCAACAATTGGTTTGTTCGTGCGCTATATGCTTGCTTCAGGCGCAATGATGGTGAACTCGTTAGTAACTATTTTGACGATCATTGCTGTATTGTCGATTTTAGTTGGTAACTTACTCGCTGTTCGTCAAGTTAACTTAAAACGTATTCTTGGTTATTCATCTATTGCTCACTTTGGTTATTTGTTAATTGCTTTAATTAGCATGACTTATGCGAGCTTGGGTAGCGTAACTGTATATGTAGTGTCTTATGTATTAACAACTATTGGTGCCTTTGGTGCAGTAGCGTTAATGTCTAGCCCATATAACAACGTAGATGAAGCACAAAGCCTTGCAGACTACCGTGGTTTGTTCTGGCGTCGTCCAGTACTTACAGCAACTTTAACAGTCATGATGTTGTCTTTGGCTGGTATCCCATTAACAGCAGGCTTCATTGGTAAGTTCTTGGTGGTAATGGCTGCTGTAACAACTCAACACTGGTTCTTAGCTGCAATGATTATTGTGGGTAGTGGTATCGGTTTGTACTATTACTTACGTGTGATGGTTGTAATGTACATGACACCACCGGAAACTCCTCGTATTGATGCAGATGCTCATTGGGGACAAAAAGTGGGTGGTTTAATGGTATTGGCTGCTGCTGCATTAGTTATTATTTTGGGTGTTTACCCAGATCCAATGATTAATTTGGCACTAAAAGCAGAAATTTTATCTCCATTACATTTCATGCTTTCACAACAGTAATTCTGGTGTACAAAAAAGCCTCCAAATCTGGAGGCTTTTTTTTATTGAGCGTTAAAAAAAGATTATAATAAATACGTTTTTATATTTTTAGGTAACATCTGTGGCCATTCAAGAAATTCGTCACCCACTTATTCGTCATAAATTAGGCTTGTTACGCCGTGCTGACATCAGTACTAAAAATTTCCGTGAGCTTGCTCAGGAAGTGACTATGTTGTTGACTTATGAAGCAACAAAAGATTTGCCAGTTGTGGATTGTGAAATTGATGGATGGGCTGGAACTGTTACTACTCAGCGTATTGCTGGTAAAAAAATAACAATTGTACCGATTTTACGTGCCGGAATTGGTATGTTGGATGGTGTACTTAATCTGATTCCAAGTGCAAAGGTGAGTGTTTTAGGTCTTGAGCGTAATGAAGAAACACTAGAAGTTCGCACGTATTATAAAAAATTAGTTCCGGATGTGGCTAATCGTCTTGCGATGATTATTGACCCAATGTTAGCAACGGGTAATTCGTTAGTTGCTGCTATTGATGTGTTAAAGGCAAGTGGTTGTAAAGATATCCGTGTTATGGTGTTGGTTGCTGCACCTGAAGGCGTTGCTAAAGTTGAAGCGGCTCATCCGGATGTGCAAATTTATACGGCATCTATTGATAATGGCTTAAATGAACAAGGTTATATTGTTCCTGGCTTGGGCGATGCTGGCGATAAAATTTTTGGTAGTGTACAAAAAGATTAATTTTTTGAAATCGTAATAAAAAGAGACTTCATTCAACCGTATAATTTTAAAAACGGAATCGTGAGTCTCTTTTTTATTTACTGCAACGACTGGATTGGAAAAGTAGGGGAAAGATCATGAAGCAAGAGTTTTATACTGGATGGGTAAAACAATATAACCCTGATAAAGGTTTTGGTTTTATTGAAACTACTGAAGGAGATATTTTCTTTCATATTTCTGATTTCCCTGCATCAGAGGGCGAACCGAAAAGAAATGAAAAAGTGAGATTTCTTGCCGCAGATAATCAGGGCAAATTTAAAGCGATCAAAATTGAGCGTGTTGACCCGAATCCTGCGAAAACCAAGAAAAATAAAATTGCAGATCACAATAAAGCGATCACAAGCGAATTGCTATCAAATTTTCGACGCTAATCAATGAAAAGATCAGGTTTTAAACCTGATCTTCACAGAATTGTAAGAATGCTTTGAGACCTGGACCCTGATATTTTTGACGGTGTACCAGCATATAAAGCGGACGGGTAAGCTGCCAGAATGGTGTATCTAAAATTACTAATTGTCCCTTTTCAATTAAAGGTTCAATGGCAAGTTTAGAAATACATGACATACCTAAACCACCAGCAACGATTTTTAAAATTGCTTCATTGTGACCTAGGGTTAAGCGAATATTCGCGTCTGGCAGATCTTGCAATATCGCATTATCAAATACTTCACGCGTTCCTGAGCCTTCTTCACGTAAAATCCATTCGACTTGAAGAAAATCATGCGCTGTTAGAGGTCTATTTAAACGTGCTAACGGGTGATTTGGGGCGCAGCAAACTGCAAGCTCATCATCACGCCAATGAATACATTGGAGTTGAGGTAAGTGACATGAGCCTTCAATTAAAGCTAAATCAAGTTGGAATTGATTGACTGCTTCAATCATTTGGCGTGTATTGCCCACTTGTAATTGCAAATGCGCTTTAGGGTGATGCTGTAAAAAGTTTGCCATTAAATCTGGCATGAGGTAATCACTAATCGTTAAAGTGGCCCCAATACGTAAATCAATGCTTTGCAATTCACCTTTTGCAGCTTGCTCAAAAGCTTCACAGCGACCTAATATTTCTAATGCTTGAGGCAATAGAAAACGACCTAAATCATTAAGCTGTAATCGTTTACCTAAACGATCAAATAGAGGAGCACCAAGACCATCCTCTAAATCGGCTAAAGCCATACTTGCTGCACTTTGCGTCAGTCTGACCGCATCACTCGCTTTGGTGACAGTTCCTTCTTGAGCGACTGCTACAAAAACAGCCAACTGGCGTAATGTCATGCGCATGTTTAAAAAGCCTTAACGTTTAAAAGTATTCATTATTTCGGCTGTCATGCTAACATGAGCGCACTATTTCATGCCACGTTGAAATCATGTCAATTGAAAAATTTAGCGTAGAAAAAGTTTTATCTGTACACCGCTGGACTCCAACTCTTTTTAGTTTCACCATGACCCGCCCTGCACATTTTAAATTTACTGCTGGGCAATTCGCACGTATTGGGCTAAAAGTTGGAGAGGAACTCGTTGTTCGTGCTTATTCGGTAGTCTCATCACCATTTGATGAAACGCTTGAGTTTTTTTCGATTGTAGTACCAGACGGTGCATTTACGTCAAATCTTCAACATTTAAAGGTAGGAGATGAGCTGTATTTAGAAAAAATACCTTATGGTTATTTGACTTTAGCTCGCTATCAACAACCTTTACCCCATGATTTATGGTTATTGGCAACGGGTACAGGATTAGCTCCATTTTTATCGATGCTACAAGACTTCGATACATGGTCTAAATATCAAAAAATTAATTTGGTCTACAGTGTCCGTACCGCAGCTGAGTTAGCTTACGTTGATCGTATTCAAGAGATTGCTGAAACTTTTGGGGAAGGACATAACGGATTTAAATTTATTCCGATTATTACTCGAGATCCATCTGCGCCATTGCATGATCGTTTGCCGATTCTAATTGAAAATGGTGAATTAGAAAAATCTGCTGGTATAGAGCTGAATCCTGCCACAAGCCACGTCATGCTTTGCGGAAATCCGCAAATGGTAGATGACACGAAAGAGGCTTTAAAACGCCGTGGTTTGACGATGAACCGTCGAGGTGAGGGAAATATTGCGGTAGAAAATTACTGGTAATAAATTGCGGTGAAAACAACTTTATAATTAATTTTATGGATATGTTTATTAGTGGACAAACATATCCATAAATTCGCGAATTTCTGAAATTGCGCTGTCTACATCGGTTGAAAGCCAAGTTGGCTCAAAAAGACCTGCATAATGTTCCAAACGATCTTGTGGAACGACTAAGCGAACAGGACAGTCTTCTTCTAGTAAGCGCCAAGGTAAAATCGGAACATCATTGTCTAGAAAAATATTGATATTACGAATATCAACAATCATGGCATTAATGCAGTCAGGAAATGGCATGACGGAAAATTCTTCAGTACGGCGACGAAAATACTCTAAATCACCCCATTTGAGTTCATAACTTGGTTTATTAAATTCAATAATACCAATGAGATGTTCGTCTCTCGTCTGATGTATATAACATTGATGTGTGACGTCAGTGTCGAGATCAAGTGTTACGTTTTGCTGACGATACATCATAAAATAGAGCAGCTTTAAAACAAGGGGGCTTATTATAGCCTATTTTATAAAAAGTAAGCGCTAAAACATATTGTATTACAAATAGAACCTTAAAGAAGCTCGAGCATAACTTGTCATTATTTTTTAATGGCTAAATATTTTTGCCTAAATTTTATACTGTTTTTATTATTTTAATAGTAGAGTTTTGCAAACACAGACACCTTAGCATAATGCTTTTTCACACAATGCAACAAACCAAATTGCTATGATGATTATAAAGTTAATGATAAAAGAAGAGGGGAAAGAAGATGCATGATTTTTCAAAACCACCTCATGTGACGAGTCCTGAAGAAACTGCGAAAAAAAGAAGATTGCCAGTTTACATTTTAATTATTGTTGGGCTTTTTCTTATTGCACTCATCGTCTACATGGTTGCTGATCACAGCAAAACACCTAAAGAAGAAGCCGCTTTTCAACATGAGGTCACACCACATGTCATTAAGAGTACTTCAGATTTGAATATCTATAAAGGGTAATAAGCTAACCAGTATATCTTTATAGAAAGCCTTTGGGATGTGACCTGAAGGCTTTTTTTGCAACCTTTTGCATCAATTTGTTGTATTTATGCAGAAGTGTGTTGATTAGAAAATATTCAAAACATAAGGTGAGATAGACCGCATTTATCGTCATTTTTAACAACGAAAAGTGTTTTTCATAATTGATGGCACTGAAAAGAACATAACAATTGAGGACATAACAATATGAATGAATTTTTTGATGGGCCTCGCGGCGCTCAGTTTGATGCGATGTATTACTGGGATCAGTTTCATCCTATTTTAGCTGCAATCGTCATCTTACTGGTTGGCTGGATAATCGCTTTATTAGTTGCGGCAGGTGTAAAAAAACTTCTGCAAAAAGTAAATACCAATGCAAAATTATCTTCAGCAACTGGGCGTGCTCCAAACATAGAAGGTCTTATTTCAAAAGTCGTATTCTGGTTTATTCTAATCTTAGCTGTTGTCGCAGCTCTCAATGTACTTAACATTAGTGGAGTAAGTGGCCCGTTCAGCAATATGGTGAATCAGGTACTCGTCTATATTCCAAATATTATTGCTGCTGTTGTGGTGGGTTTTATTGGTTGGATCGTTGCTCGACTGGTGCGAGCAGGGGGGACCAATGTTTTATCCCGAACTCAACTTGACGATAAGTTAAGCAGTGAAGTGGGTGTAGGTGGAATTAGCCAGAATATTGGTGAAATTCTTTACTGGCTTGTATTGTTACTTTTCCTTCCGATTGTTCTTTCAATATTAGGATTAACAGGCTTACTGATTCCAGTTCAAAATATGGTAAATGATGCAGTAGCATTCTTACCAAATATCTTTATTGCTGGTGTTATCGTTTTTGTTGGTTATATCTTGGCAAAAATTGTACGCGGTATTGTTGAAGGTTTAGTAAATAGCTTAGGTGTTCAGGCTCAAGCTGAAAAAATTGGTCTTTTCAAAAGCTCTAATGTAGGCAAATTCTTAGGTTCATTTGTTTTTGCAATCATCATTATTACAACATTGATTGTAGCGTTTGAAGCTTTAGGCATTGAGACAATTTCTCAGCCAGCAACAGCTATGCTCAATGAGATCTTGCAGGCGATTCCAAACATTATTGCTGCTGGTTTAATTCTACTGGTTGCTTATATTGTTTCTCGTTTTGTTGGCCGCTTAGTAGCCGAATTAATTGCAGGTACAGGTGTTGATGAAATTCCTGCAAAGTTAGATGTACAACGCTTTTTAGGTCAAACTAAAGTTTCTAACGCAGTTGGCTGGTTAATTGTATTCTTTACTATGCTATTTGCAGTTTCTGAAGCTGCGGATCGTCTTGGTTTCGATCAAATTAGTGGTCTAATTGCAATGTTTATCCATTTCGGTGCAAACATTCTATTGGGCGCTGTAATCTTGGTTATTGGTTTCTGGCTTGCCAATGTTGTGGCGAACGTGGTTCAACGCGGCGAATATAATAGCTCGCGTTGGTTAGGTAGTTTAGTTCGTGTGTTAATTATTGGTCTTGTACTTGCGCTTGGTTTAAGAGCGATGGGTATTGCAGATTCAATCGTTAATCTTGCTTTTGGTTTGACTCTAGGCGCAGTTGCAGTTGCTTTCGCTCTTGCATTTGGTTTAGGTGGTCGCCAACCAGCAGAAAGACTGTTGAGTGATTTGTTAGATAAAGCTAAAAAAGAAGCGAATGAACCGAATCCGCTTTATCAACCACCGTCTACTACCACAACGAGCAGCCCATCTGCTGGTAGCTCATCTGCAACTACGAGTTCGTCAACATCTACAGTTGCACCAACGACTACAACCTCACCATCAACTGTTTCATCTGATGCAAAACCAGCTGATTCTGCACAAGTAAATCCAGCAGAACCACCAGTAAATAAACCGTTTGGATCTACTGGAGAAAATGACGAAATTTAGTAAGTAAAACTAATTTTCAGATAAACCGTACAAAAAATCTTTGATTTTTGTGATAAGTTCGACCACTCTATATTGAGTGGTCGTTCTTTTTAAGCGTTATAAAAACAAATAAGTGAGGAAAATACGATGAAGAAACCAAGTCGTTTTTTAGCACCGATTGTCATTGCGGGAATTACGGTAGGTTTTTTAGCAAGTGCTTATAAATTTGTGTTTAACAAATCTAATTCATCAAAACAGGCAACAACTCATACACGTAATTCTGAAAAATCTTCAAATGATTCGAAAGCTTCAAATTAGCTTATTCATCATTTAAACGTATTGTGCTGCTGCATAAGCGGAAGACCAAGCCCATTGGAAGTTATAGCCTCCTAAATGCCCAGTCACATCAAGTACTTCGCCAATAAAAAACAATCCTTTTTGCTTTTTACTTTCCATGGTTTTGGAAGATACTTCACTTGTATCAATTCCCCCTAAAGTAACTTCGGCAGTACGATACCCTTCTGTACCTGATGGTTTGACAGTAAAGCCGTGTAACTGTTCGGCAATATGGTCTAGCTGTGCATCACTGATATTACCAATCGCTGTTTCGCTCTGCTCTGACCATATAAGTTGTTGTAGCTCTTGGATAATACTTTTCGCAGTAAACTCACTAAGAAGGGTGCGCAATAAAACTTTAGGTTGGGCTTTCTTTTTATCTTTTAAATAAGTTGCTAAAGCTTGGCTCGGGAAAAAGTCAATTTTAAAACTTTCACCAGTATTCCAATAGTTTGAAAGCTGTAAAGAACTTGGACCACTCAAACCACGATGCGTAAACAATAATGCTTCAGTAAAGCTATTCTTCGAGTTACTTAGAGTCACATCTAAAGCATTACCACTTAGGCGTGTAGTGACTTCTTTAATATGATCTGAAAAAGTAAATGGGACTAACCCTGCGCGAGTTGGGAAAACCGTATGTCCAAATTTTTGTGCCAGTTCATAGCCAAATCCAGAACCACCCAAAGTTGGAATGGATAAACCACCTGTAGCAACCACTAATGACTCACAGCTAAATCGGCCTTGGTTTGTGTGTACAGTAAAACCGCCTTTTTCTAATGGATCAATCTGTACAGCTTCACATTGAGTTTGGATATCAACGTTATTGGTTTTATCACATTCACTCACTAGCATCTCTAAAATTTCTTTAGCACCGTTTAGCGTGAATAATTGCCCGTGTTTTCGTTCTTCATAAGCAATTTTATAATCACATACCAAACCGATAAAGTCCCAGTTGCTGTAGCGTGATAGGGCAGAAATAACGAAGTGTGGATTATGAGAAATATAGTTGTCAGGCTCTACATACAGGTTGGTAAAGTTACACTTACCACCGCCTGACATTAAAATCTTTTTACCAATTTTATTGGCTTTTTCTAAAATTAAAACCGAGCGTCCTCGTTTAGCAGCATGTGCAGCCAACATGAGTCCAGAAGCACCTGCACCTAAGACAATGACATCAACATGACTGTTAGACATAAGAGATTCTCGATTAATCGTGAAAATTTAAAAGGGGCATATACTATCATGCCGAGCCTTAGTCATGTTAAAGACATTTACTGCTATGCGAAGTAATGTGCACTAAAAACTAATTAGTTATTGATGTGATTTATTTCTTATATCTGCCTGTAAACCACCAGAATGAATTGCCAGAATGCGAGTTCCTTCAGAAAAGTAATTATTCTTTATAAGATCAAACAGACCAAACATCATCTTTCCCGTATAGATCGGTTCAAGTGGTACCGCATGCTGCTCTTCAAAACTTTCTATAAATGCCAATAACTCGGGTGAAGTTTTTGCATACCCACCACAGCAGTATGCATCTGTCACAGACCAGTTCTGTTTTTTGGTCCACTGCCGAATTTCTTGTTGTAAAAAGTTACCTTTTAAAGCCGAAAATCCTAAGACTTTTTGGTGTAGTCCACTGCTTTCAATGAGCCCCGAAATCGTTCCGCCAGTTCCTACTGCACAGCAAATCACATCATATTGATTTAAATCACTTTGGCTCAGAATTTCCTGACAACCTTGAACAGCCAATTCATTGGTGCCGCCTTCAGGAATAATGAAAGTTTCAGGAAATTGATGACGTAATTGTTGAAGATAGTTTGCATCATCTCGTAAGCGATATTCATTGCGTGAGACAAAATGTAGATACATTCCTAAACTTTGAGCTTTTGCTAAGGTTGGATTAAGAGGCTTATCAGCTAACTCTTCACCACGAATAATTCCAATACTTTTTAAGCCAAAAAGATGAGCGGCATAGGCAGTCGCGGCAATATGATTTGAATAGGCCCCTCCAAAAGTCAAAATGCTCGATAAACCTTGTTGTTTTGCGACAAGCAGATTGTATTTTAGTTTGAAAAATTTATTGCCTGAAATTTGGGGATGAACTAAATCTAATCGCTTAATGTCGAGATGAACTAAAGAGGGGGGGGCAATGTGCTGATAGGAAACAGGTTGGGCAATGTGATCAAACATTAGAAATTGAGAAAAATAATGATTGATCACATTGTAGCTTTTTAAATAGAGCTTTAAAAAGCTGTTTACGAACTTGTATCGACAGATGTAATCACTGACATGCCAGGACGTAAGTGTTCTATTCCTTCTTGATTTGGATCAATGGTAATGCGTACGGCAATTCGTTGAACCACTTTGGTAAAGTTTCCTGTTGCATTGTCAGGCTTTAATACACTGAACTCAGAACCCGCAGCAGGTGAGATCTGCTCAACATGCCCTGTAAATTTTTTGTGTTTCATCGCATCGACTGTAAACCATGCTTTTTGCCCAATTCGCATATTGGCAATTTGGGTTTCTTTAAAGTTGGCAATCACCCAAGTTTGCTGTGGAATGAGGTAGAGTAATTGTGACCCTGCTGCTACATATTGCCCAACACGAGGGTTCACCTCACCAAGTTGTCCATCCATTGGAGCAACAATGACACTATAGTCTTTGGTAGTTTGTGCCTGATCTAGTTGTGCTTTAGCACTGGAAACTTGTGCTTCTAAGCCAGCTTCCGCGACCTGCGCCGTTTTAAGTGCTTCTTTGGCAACTAAAACATTGGCTTCTGCCTGCTTCAGTGCTGCAAGGTTATTTTCAGCATCTGCTGCGGCTTTATCTTGCTCAGATTTAGAAGCTGCGCCACTATTACCTAACTGTTGATATCGTCTAATCTGTGCTAAAGAAAGTTCATATTGAGCTTTAACTTGATCTACTTTTGCTTGTGCAGCCACAATATCAGCTTGTTTTTGAGCAATAGACTGTGTCTGATTGGCTAAAGTATTTTTAGCTTGTTCAACTCCAGAAGCCGCTTGCGTTACTTTTTGGTCGTAGGTGGTTGCATCAATATGCATTAATACTTGACCCTTTTTAACGTGGTCAAAGTCCTTAACTAATACATCTTTAACATAGCCATTAATTTGCGACGATAAAATCGTTGTTTTACCTTTAACATAACTATTGTCAGTTTGCTGAACGCTCGTTGCGAAGGGTCCGATTCTCCATGCCCACAAAATCACTAAAATACCGACAATGAGCACAACTAGCATCCATAATAAAGTTGAGCGTTTTGTGGAAATCAGTTTACTCGCAGGTGCCGGTTCATTAGATGGAGCGGGAGCTGCTTGAGGTGGAGCTTGTTCTGGTTTGTTTTGATCATCTGACATATATCAATCTCAATTTCTATTTCATCAATAAAGAAGCCGTTAAGGACGGCTAATTCCTCTACGTTGTAGATATTTACTTCGTGCAATATTAAAACCACCCCACAAGAGTAGTGCGACAGCAAAAATACCGTTTAATGCAATAACGTCATTGTAGGCACGCACTTGCGCTTCACGAGTGACCACTTGATTAAGTGAGCGCATGGATTGGGCTGTTTGTAATGCTGGGTCAGTAGTCGTAACTGATGCACTGCGTTGATATGTAGAGAGCCTTTGAGCAACTAGAGGATCTGCTTGTTCCAAATCTTTAATAATCTCGACTTGATAGTTTTGTGTGCGGTGTTGTTGATAGGTCGAGAAGAATGAAGACCCGACAAGGCCGCCAAATGTTTGAGTTGCAGAGAACAGCACAATAAAAGTCACCACATACGAAGGACCTTTAGCCAAAGTTTGCGCAAAGCCAATCAGGAGCAATGGCCCAATAAATAAACCACCTGCAAAGCCTACTAAAAACTGACTTGCAAAGAAGTTCACAGGTCGGACATCACTGGTTAAGTGATAATCTAGTCCACATGCGACTAAAATTAAAAATTCTGCAAAAAGTAAGTGGAAGATAATCCGTTCGCGTGAAAAAGTCAGTGCACTAAAAAGTGTTCCGCTTAAAATCCCTATCAATATGACCACATAGAGTGGAACAAATTGGTCTGGACCCATCCCCATTGTTTTTAAGAAGTTAACAGCTGCGTAGCTTTGTTCTGACATTAAAAGTCGAATAGCAAAAGCACCAAAAATGAAGCGTAGGGTCGAAGCGGCGCCTAACCAGCGTGTCATAATTAATGGATTGGCGCGATAGTGCTCATAGAGCAAACCAAGAACAACTAAGCTAAAACCTGCAATTAAGACGTAAGCAAGCCATTCACTGTTAAACCACCATAAAATTGGACCTTGTGTGAGTACAATACATAAGCAGGCAAAGCCAGGCGCTAATAAAGCAAAGGTAAAGAAATCTTGCTTCTCAAAAACATAAATTCTTAAGCTACGTGGTAACTTCAATGAAACGACCATGGCTAAACAACAAAGTGCTAAGCCGAGCTCAAAGGTATATAGAACAGACCAACTATCTGTATTTACGAGAAATGGAGAAATAATCCAAGCTAACGGCACGCCAAGTTGCTGAAAACCAAAGGCAATATATATACCTTTTGCCATGTCTGCTTTTTTAAAAGCTTGCATGGTGTAATACATACCTAGTGAGCTTAATGGCGCACCAGCTAAACCAGCTACAACCCGCGCAAATAGGGCCATTTCATAAGTATGCACAAAAATATGTAATACCAGAACTGCAATAAAAATCACGAGTCCTATTTCCGAAAATACTCTTAGGCCATACTGTTGCCGGGCTTTAAATAAAATCAGGTTTGAACTGACATTTGCCATGACATAAGCAGCAGGCAACCAAGCCGCTTCGGAAGGAGTTAGTCCATACTCACCTTGGATTAAAGGTAAATTTGCCGTAATAAAACCATTACTTAAGCTTGCCGAAAGGGCGATAAATAAACCAATAAAAAAGTAAATAAACCGCTTAGGTACAGAGTGTTCAATAGCTGCTGGTGAACCAGGTAAAGTCGGTTGCTCTTCTGGGGTCCAGTCGGGTGGTGTTTCCAAATAACGAGGCGTTTTACTCATTCTATCCCTCGAATTTTTTGTATTTGAATACCATGAAATAGTAATTCAATTGCTCGTTTTGCTAAGCGAGTCTGTTCTTCTGGCTCATGTCCTTGAAATGAAGAACCCAACATTGCTGTGACCATTGCATAGTCATCGGCGGTCAGATCAGCTCGGCACAATTTTTGTTCTATCGCATTTTCAATCAGTGGGTTAAGTGCATTATTTCGCCGTTCATAAATTTTTAACATAATTGGATCTTGTCGATCAATCACTCTCCAAAAATCTTGCAAAATTGCGAGTTTGGGAAGTTGTCCAATATGTCCTTCAATTAAACGAAATAAACCATCTTCGAATTGTTGAAAATGAGCTGCTTTTTGCTCTAGCTGTGTAATCGCGCGTTCTAAAAGTGCACTAATTAAAGCTTTTCGATCACAAAAGTTGCGGTAAAAAGTTGCTCTGCCGACCCCAGCGTGGTCAATCACAACTTGTAAGGGAACATTAATACCATGAATACGAAAACATTCTTCGGCTGCATTGAGTAATTCATCCCGATTATGGGCTGCAATTTTTTGACGTTTACTCATGTCATCGGTTTGGGGAGTTCTAAAGGTTATATATTTAACGGACATTTTTGTCCGTTGTGAAGATTTAAATTGTAAAAACATGAAAATTCAATTTTCATCATTTATATCTTCGCCATTTTTATATGTGTCATAAAAAGCTGTTAGAATACCGCGCAATTGCATGATGCTAGGTCAATACAATGTTTGAGTCCCTTATTCCTCTTTTTTCAATTGCGATGGCATTGATGCTTGGAGCAATAAGTCCTGGGCCAAGCTTTATTTATGTTGCACAAAATTCAATTTCTAAATCACGTAAACATGGGTTGTTTACCGCTTTAGGGACGGGGACAGGCGCAGCGCTTTTTGGTCTATTAGCAGTTATGGGATTGCAAGCAGTTTTATTGGCGGTGCCTTCTGCTTATCTAATTTTAAAAATTGGTGGTGGGCTATATTTACTTTGGCTGGCTTTTAAAATTATTAAACATGCTAAAGAACCAATTGCGATGGAAAACGATGGCAAATCGAAAATGACCTATAAGCAGGCATATCGATATGGCTTAATTACCCAGTTAAGTAATCCAAAAATCGCAGTTGTATTGGCCAGCGTATTTACGGCTTTACTGCCAAAAGAAATCCCTAATTATTACTATGTCGCATTACCAGTGATTTGTTTTATGATTGATGCGGGTTGGTACTCATGTGTGGCAATGCTGCTCTCTTCAGAGAAGCCTAGAACAATGTACTTAAAAGCAAAAACTGCCGTTGACCGAGTAGCTGGAAGTATTGTGAGTGTATTAGGCTTAAAGTTAATTTTCTTCAAATGATAAGTCTTTAATTAAATTATCTAAAAAATCCAAAGCCAGCTATTTATAGTCTGGCTTTATTTTTGCGTAAAATATATACAAATTGAAATATCTTTTTTAGCACTTAAACACTTTAAAAGTGGTAACTTAATAAATAAAACAAAAAGAAATGAGGATCACGTTATGAAAAAACTAATGGTGAGCATTTCTGTAGTTTTTCTCATCTTAACTACAGGATGTGAGATGAGAACGATGAGTAAGCAACAACCGGCAAATGAGCGGGCCATGAGTATTGCTGGTTCTCCAGTTCACGAAAAGGACTATAAAATTTCCGATATACAAGTGAATAATCATGAGCAATCTAACTATTAAGTTACTTGCTGGATGTGCAACTTACTGTATTTTGAATATGGTAATTGCATGTGAGCCTGCTTCTTTAGATGGGGAGCTTTTTCAGGAAAAATATGATTTAAATCATGATGGCATGTATAGCCTAAAAGAATTTCAACGGGTTGAAGACTTTTATCCTTATAACTGGCCGAGTGATAAGCGTTTTCAAGGTGAAAACAAGCAGACAGAGCTATTTCATTATTTAGATGAAAATAAGAATGGCTATTTAACAAATGAAGAGTTGGGAAATATACACGTTTTATTTAATAACCCTTGCGAAGGGTGGCCGTGGTCATAATTTAGTAAGCTTTGTTTAAACCTATTCAAAGCCCTTAAAAATAAAAAAGCTCCCAATTTAGGGAGCTTTTTTTGAAAGCAGATTAAGAAACTTTATCGCCAGGTTTCGCACCGCTGTCTGGAGAAATAATGAAAATACCTTCACTATTTCCGGCAGCAAGTACCATGCCGTTTGAAATACCAAAACGCATTTTTCGTGGTGCAAGGTTAGCCACCATAACAACCAATTTACCTTTTAGGTCTTCTGGTGTGTATTGGCTACGAATACCACTAAATACATTGCGTGGTTCAGCTTCACCAACGTCTAAAGTAAGTTGTAGTAGTTTATCTGAACCTTCAACTGTACCTGCGTCAATGACCTGAGCAACACGTAAGTCAACTTTTAAGAAATCTTCAATACCGATAATTTCAGCTTCACCAACTGCTGGAGTAGGCGCTGCTTTGTCTTTTTTTACTGCCGCTTTTATTGCTTCTGGAGCAGGAGCACCTAAAGACTCTTTAGAAGCATCAACCATAGCTGCAACAGCTTTTGGATCAACACGCTGCATAAGCGGTTGGAACTGCGCAATCTCATGGCTTACAAGAATTTGTTTGCGTGACTCGAAATCGAAGCTTTCAAGTTTTAAGAAATCTTGAACTTGTTGAGCTAAAGTTGGCAGAACTGGAGCTAAGTACACTGCGAGTTGACGGAATAAGTTGATACCCACAGAGCAGACGTCAAGAACTTGTTGCTCTTGACCTTCTTGTTTAGCAAGTGCCCAAGGCTTTTTCTCATCAATATATTGGTTTGCACGGTCAGCTAGCGCCATAATTTCACGGATCGCCGTAGAGAATTCACGTGCTTCATATGCAGCAGCGATTGAATCGCCAGCATCAATAAAACTTTGTACTAAATCAGTTTCTGCACATTGAGCAGATAACGTATTGTTAAAGCTGCTGTTGATGAATTTCGCACAACGGCTAGCAATATTAACGACTTTACCGACTAAGTCTGAATTTACTTTTTGAACAAAGTCATCAAGATTTAAGTCAGAGTCTTCAACTTTATCTGAAAGCTTAGATGCAAAGTAATAACGTAAATATTCTGGGTTTAAATGCTGTAAGTAAGTCTCAGCCTTAATGAAAGTACCACGTGACTTAGACATTTTTTGTCCATTTACAGTCAAGAAACCGTTTACAAACAAGCCTGTTGGAGTGCGATAGTTCGCACCTTCAAGCATTGCAGGCCAGAATAAAGCATGGAAATAAACAATGTCTTTCCCAATAAAATGATAAACATCGTTTTGGCTGTCTTTTTTCCAGAAATCATCAAAGTTTAAATCTGGGCGTTTAGTTTTGATGTAGTTTTCAAAACTAGACATATAACCAATTGGGGCATCTACCCATACGTAGAAATATTTATTTGGTGCGTCTGGAATTTCAAAGCCAAAATATGGTGCATCACGAGAAATATCCCAGTCTGCTAAACCAGCTTCAAACCATTCATCTAACTTGTTCGCAATTGAAAGAGGTAAACGACCTTCATCACGCGTCCATTTTTGTAAATATTCAGAGAAGTTTGGAAGCTTGAAAAAATAGTGATCTGATGATTTTTCAACTGGTGTTGCACCACTTAAAGTCGAACGCGGGTTAAGTAGCTCAGTTGCATTGTAAGTTGTACCGCACACTTCACATGAGTCGCCGTATTGATCTTCTGATTTACATTTTGGGCATGTACCTTTAATGAAACGGTCAGACAAGAACATCCCTTTTTCTGGGTCAAATAATTGAGTTACAGGACGAACTGCAATATTTCCAGCTTCACGGTTTTTAATATAGATATCTGTTGAACGTGCTTTGTTTGCATCGCTATGCGTTGAATCGTAATGATCGAAATGTACACCAAAACCGTCAAAATCACGGATGTGTTCTTTTTGAACATTCGCAATTTGCTCTTCTGGGCTAATACCATTTGCTTCGGCACGTAGCATAATTGCTGTACCGTGAGCATCATCCGCACATACATAAGTCACATCATGACCCATTGCTCGCATGGCACGAACCCAGATATCTGCCTGGATGTAACCGAGTAAATGACCCATATGAATTGGACCATTAGCATAAGGGAGGGCATTAGTGACTAAAATTTTACGCACGGATTTCATTCTCTCATTCGTATTTATAAGGTGGAAGATTTTAACTGATGCAGGGAGATAAGCAAAGATTAATAATCTCCAGCTTGGCATAAGCGATTTCTATTAAAATGGATTTTGGTCAGGCATGGTTTCTCTTTAGAACAGATAAATAAATCAAAAAATATTTGAATCTTCCTGTATTGTCTTTGTTTCAAATTGCAGTTACGGTCAGAAAATAAGCCATAACGATGTATAACTAATAACTTATTTCAGGTAATTTTTTAATTAACTATGAGGATAACAACGATGACTACAGAAAATAAATTAGATGAATTAAAGGCAAAAGCGGCTGATGCAAAAGTACAAGGTGAAAAAGCTTTGGACGATTTAAAGGAAAATGTAAAAGAGAAGCAAGCTGCTGGTAAAGAAGCAGTTGAAGATAAGGTAGACCAATTAAAGGCAAAAGCAGCTGATGCGAAAGTACAAGGCGAAAAAGCTTTGGACGATTTAAAGGAAAATGTAAAAGAGAAACAAGCTTCTGGTAAAGAGGCTCTTGAAGAAAAAGCAACTGATTTAAAAGGTAAACTTGAGGATGTTCAGCATAGTCTACAAGATAAGTTTGATCATTTGCGTACAGAAGCAGCTCATAAACTTGACGATGCTAAAGCCAAAGCTGCGGAATTAAAGGAAGAGGCTGCTACAAAATTGGATGAGTTGAAAACGCAAGCAACCGCAAAACTTGATGAGTTGAAGAAAACTGCGACCGATAAACTCAATAAATTAAAGAACCATGATTCTGCTGAATAAGCTGATTTAAACTAAAATCTGCACTCCTTACCTAAAAGATGAGATGTGAAGTTAGTAATTATTCATCCCAAGGTGAGCGAGTGCGGAGCAATACTGTTACACTATCTCCATTAAGCTGTAATGATCTGTTTTTGGAGTAAACAATATGTCTTGGCTTTCTTCATTAAAGTCCGTTTTTTCACCCGCACAAGAGGTGAAAGAAGATGAAATCCAAACCGTACTCCAAAATTATTTATTACCGGATTCAAAAGATGCTTTAAAGGAGCGTATTAGTCAGCTTCAAGTTCAGGGTCGTGTATTACAACTTACGATTAATACATTTCCTGATGAAAAAGAGCATTTGCAGCAAATCCATGATGATTTAGCGGGTGCATTAGAAAAGTGCGGTATTGAAGAACTTAATTTACACGTGGTTCAACAAAAGCGCCCTACACAAGAAAGTTCAAATTTACCTCCTGTACTTGACGCCTCACCTAAATCAGAACCAGATCCAAATAATCCACCGATTCAAAAAGCCGCTCCGCAACAAAGAGATGTTCCTCTTCACCCTCGCATTAAGAATGTTATTTTAGTTTCATCTGGAAAGGGTGGTGTTGGTAAATCGACAACTACGGTCAATTTGGCACTTGCCTTGCAAAAAATGGGACTTAAGGTTGGAGTTTTGGATGCCGATATCTATGGCCCAAGTATCCCGACAATGCTAGGCAATGCAGGCAAAACACCTCTTATTGAAAGTGAAAATTTCGTGCCTTTAGATGCCTATGGAATGGCCGTGTTATCGATTGGACATTTAACTGGTGATAACAACACACCTGTCGCGTGGCGTGGGCCAAAGGCAACGGGGGCTTTAATGCAACTGTTTAATCAAACGCTTTGGCCTGATCTAGATGTACTCATGATTGATATGCCGCCGGGTACTGGTGATATTCAGCTGACACTTGCACAGCGTATTCCGGTTACAGGCTCCATCATTGTGACTACTCCACAAAATGTTGCCTTGCTTGATGCCACCAAAGGAATTAAGTTATTTAATAAAGTGGGTATTCCCGTATTAGGTGTTGTCGAAAACATGTCGACTCATATTTGCTCAAACTGTGGCCATGAAGAGCAAATTTTTGGTATCGGTGGTGGTGATAAGCTTTCCGAGCAATACCATATTCCATTGTTAGGCCGTTTGCCTCTAAATGCTCAAATACGTGAACATGCTGATCAGGGTAAACCGAGTGTTGTGGCAATGGATGATGCGGCTGATAGTTATATTGAGATTGCTAAAGCAGTCTGGCAGCAGATTGAAAAAATCCCTCAACGCACACGTGATGATAAGCGTATTTTCTAATTTATTAAAACCCGGCTTTAAGTCGGGTTTTTTATCATCTGATTAAAATAAAAAATTAAATTACTGAATCCTAATAACAAAGCTGAACTTGAAATTGGCATGTAGATTGCTACTTTACACTTTTTAAAAAGAAAGGTTAAAAAATGCAATTTAAGTATAGTTTGGGCGTAATCAGTTTATGTAGCGCTTTATTTTTAGTTGGATGTAACGATGACAACTCATCTGCTTCACAAACACCAACACTTCAGGAACAAAAACAGAAGTTACAGCCGATCATTATTCAGGGTGCTTTACCTGTAGAGTCGGAAAGAATGGCTTCAAAGTTAGAAAATAAGACTGTTGAAACCATTGGTGGATGGAGCTTCTGGAAAGGGACCTATAATGGTTATCCAATGATTATTTCTAAAACCCGCATGGGTATGAGTAACTCTGCTGCATCAACTGCTCTAGCGATTGAACGCTATAAACCAATTGCGATCATCAATCAGGGAACCTCGGGTGGACATGATCCTGACTTACATGTTTATGATATTGTTTTAGGAAAATATACAACCAATATTGGTGCATTTAGAACACCTAAACAGCCAGTGGGTGGTGGTTCAAACTCACTCACATGGGTTGAGGCTTTTGACGTTTTGCCAACAAGTGAATCTGACCCAGAGCCGATTGCAATACGCAAATTTGAAGGTGACCAAGAGTTGTTAATGGCGGCACATAAAGTCCGTTATGATAAAGGTGATGTGGTTGAAGGAACGATTGGTTCAGCAGATGTCTGGAATAATGAGCTAGATCGTATTCAATTTTTCCATCAACGTTATGGTACTTCTGTTGAAGAAATGGAAGCGGCATCTGTTGCGCAAATCGCAAGTCAATTTAACGTTCCTTTCTTAGGCATTCGAATCTTATCTAATAATATTACCAATAATGGAGCTTATGACCCTGGTACAGGAGAGGCTTGCCAAGAATATGTACTTAATGTAGCTGAAGAATATATGAAATCAAAATTGCCGAAATAATGATTTAAACTTATGCAAGAAGAGTGAAAATTTTATAAAACCTCTTCTTGCTTCTTTTGACGATGTCTACTTTTCCAGTTTTTAACAACCATCCAGCGCCAGAAAATTTCTGTACATATATATAAAATGACAGCAAATACAAAAGCTTCTACAACAAGTCCAGTCATCAAGATTTTCGCAAGACTAAAATCAATATGGCCATGGCCGAAATGAGTAATCCAACGAGAAATCTGATGCAATACACCCAGTAACATTTCTTTGTTAATCATATGCACATGAAAAATATGAGCACCGAACCAAAAACCGATATATAGAATAGGAACTAATGTAAGCGGGTTACTTAACCAAGCGAGCATCAAGCTAATTGGTAAATTTACTTCGAATAGTAATACAGCCATCACAATAAATACGCTGTGAAAAGGAATAGGCAGTAAACCAAAAAAAGTTCCGACAAAAACAGCTCGGGTAATTGATTTTCGATTGACATACCAAAGCACAGGATTAAGAGTCTTTTTACCAAAAATCCTTAGAAATTTCATATTTGAAACTTTCTCGGGGGAGGGAAGCCAAGATTGAAAAAAATGCTTTGCCATAATCATTAAGGGTAGTAAAGCGCGATGCTCTATATAAAAAATCAGAAACAATATATGAATTGAAACTTATTAAAAGCTTAAAATTTAAACTTACCAGTGCTATATATTTTTTATTATAAAGACTTTTGATGGAAAAATAGACTTAAAATAAAAATAGTTATGTTACTTAACTCAGAATCTATTTGAAAAGTATAACAACTGACCGTAAAGTTTTCTTCTCGACTTTATGTGGTAATTTTATAAATATTTGTTTTTATATACTTTATTTTTATTTTGAAAATAACTTGAAATACTTTGTCTTACAATTACCTTTTGCCTTGTGACAGGATATCTATTAATCTGAGATGACTATATTGTGAGGTCATTCAATGATTTCATGGCTTTTTATTGGCTTAGTAGCCACAATTTTACTTACTCCAGGCCCAACCAATACTCTGCTCGCTTCTTCAGGAGTACAAGTGGGTTTAAGGAAGTCAGTAAAACTTATTCCAGCAGAAGTTTTGGGTTATGTAATCTCTATTTCTGCATGGGGAATGCTGATTGGAAAAGTGTCTAGCACACTACCAATGCTGCCGCCTATTCTAAAGCTATTGAGCGCTTGCTATATTATTTTCTTAGCCATCAAGTTATGGCATACGGCAAATCAAGAAGTTGAATTAAATCAGCCAACGATTCGTGCTCGTGAGTTATTCTGCGCCACTTTATTAAACCCAAAAGCCTTACTCTTTGCCTCAGCAATTTTCCCGGTAGCTGCATGGAGTAATTTTCATATTTATTTAATTCATATGATGGCTTATTTAGCGCTTATTACCCCAATTGCATTGTTCTGGATTTTCTTGGGATCGGTTTTAGCTTCTAAGAAAGTGGGTTGGTTAAATCAAACTAACTTGCAAAAAACCGCTTCACTTGTATTGGTCAGCTTTTCAATTCCAATTAGTTATTCTGCTTTACTGAACCTTTAAACGTACTGCTGAGCTATTCTTATTTATTTGAGTAGCTCTGTGTTGTTTTCATAATTGGTTTTTTAAGTTAAAGTACGTCGAAATCAATGAATTTACCTTTTGGATAGAAAATACATGGCCATTAAGTCTGATCGTTGGATTCGCGAGATGAGCGAAAAACACGGCATGATTGAACCTTATGCAGAGAATCAAGTCCGTTTTGATAAAAATGGTGAAAAGTTGATTTCCTACGGGGTCTCTAGCTATGGTTATGATGTACGCTGTGCCCGTGAATTCAAGGTTTTTACAAACGTACATTCTGCAATTGTCGATCCAAAGAATTTTGATGACAAAAGTTTTATCGATATTGAGTCTGACGTTTGTATTATTCCGCCAAACTCATTTGCTCTAGCGCGTACAATTGAATATTTCCGTATACCTCGCAATGTGTTAACAGTGTGCTTAGGTAAATCGACCTACGCTCGTTGCGGTATTATTGTAAATGTGACTCCATTAGAACCTGAATGGGAAGGTCACGTTACGTTAGAATTTTCAAATACGACAAATTTACCTGCACGTATTTATGCTGGGGAAGGCGTAGCACAAATGCTATTCTTTGAAAGTGATGAAGTATGTGAAACCTCTTATAAAGACCGTGGTGGTAAATACCAAGGTCAAACAGGTGTTACGCTTCCTAAAACTTAATCTTTCCTCGATGAAAAGATTTTAAAAATAATGGGTCACTTAGGTGGCCCAATTTTATAAATAAAATTTTTTTGAGAAGCGTTTATCGGAATTATGATAAACGACAGTTTCCTTTTGTAAAAAATGATATAATATGATCAATAATTGATTTGTTTTTTGTTCTGCATCACAGAATTTAAAAGCAAATGTGGTTGATATAGGCTCTCTTTGATAATGTTTAGTTAAATATTTATCAAATGCAGATAGGCCAAATAAAAAGAAATTAAATAGGATTATGCCCCCACGGATACGGAGGTCGGCCATGCGACAGTTTACGTCTCTTCGAGTAGCACTTTTAACTCTCGGAAGCTTATGTTTTTCTTCAGCTTACGCTGCTTCTACACTAGTCCCTATGTCAGATGCTGAACTATCAGCAACTCGTGGCCAAGCTTTAATGGGTATGTCTTATATTGCGCCTACAGATTCTGCAAGTAACTCAAGTTCAAATGGAAATATGGGGTTTTACCGACTTGCATTAGATGCCCAATTAGAACTTAATGCCAATATTAAAAAATTACAGTTAGGTTGTGGTGGGGTAAATGGCGCTGGTGCCTGTGACATCGATATTGATTATTTGAGTTTAAGTGGTGGCACGGTAGATAGTACTAGTACTGAGCGTGCTTCTTCTTCCGCTATTATTACCAATCCATTTTTAGAATTTGCTGTTAAAAATCCAGATTCAGCTTCTACACGTGAGATCCAAGGTTTTCGGTTAAGTGCTAAGTCACTTTCGGGTTTACTTACTTTTGGTTTAGAAAATGGTGATGCTGCTAGTGGTATTAATTCATTAAGTGGATATATGGTAACTAAACCAACTGGAGGTACGGTAACTACGAATCCTTACTATGGTATTACCCAAGATGAAACCGGAACTGCAATTACAGGACGGGCAGAATTTATAGGTAACATAGCAACACTTCCATTTACATCTACGGCCTATAATCTAAATTTAGGTGCAGGTAGTGGAACATTGTCTATGGGGCAACAAATTATTACGGGTAAGCGTATTAATACAGCTAATTTGAATGCAACAGCAAGGGTTGGAGGGATTGCAGTTACGGGGACTTTAGATGCAACTGCTTCAGTGCTGGGTATTCCTGTTCCGATTTCGGGTGATGTAACTGGAACAGTAAATAATCTTGATGTAAATGTGGCAATTAAACAAAGTCTGGGTTATTTCCATGCTGCTCAACTGAATGGCTCTGCTGGTTATCTCTCCGTACAGGGCGTAAATATATTATGGCCAGAGGCAGCCTCAACGGCACAAACAGGATGGTGGCTAGAGCTTACAAACCCAATTGATATTGGACAAATTACTCCTACGGGAAATGTTGATATTGCATTAGCTACAATTACTGATGCCTTGGGACAAGTTAGTTCTTATCTAGAAACACATCCTGTTAAATGTGGAGCATTAGCATTAAACTGTTTAGCAGGTAATCTTCCTATTGGAACTGTTGATTTAACAGGGAAAACACCAGCTTCTATGGCCTTAACTAATGTAGTGCTTCAAAAACAAAACTTCTCAGCTAACTGTTATGGTTCTTTAAAATTCTGTTAAATGCATCTCTTATTTCTCGTTTATCGGAAAAATGAGTTTTTATTTATTTAATTTTGCATTTGAGTAAATATTCAGCATAATGGAAATGTGGAAAGGTTGGCAATTTTTAAAAGTTTGCCCCTTGTGAGATGAAAAAGGAAATAATCTCACATCAAGGACTGTTAAAGAAAAAGAAATATGGTGCGTGGCATCGTATAAAACAGGAAGGTCACGATGACTACACTTAATTATACGGTAAGGTTTCAAAAAACCGTTTTAGCAAGTTTAATTGGACTTTTTTTAAGTCAGTCAAGCTTTGCTCTTGAAGAACTTTCTGATGCTGGTTTAAGTGAAACTATAGGCGAAGGTATTGCAATATTACCACAAAATACATTCATGGTATTTCGTGGCGCTGGTCCAAATGAATCTGTAAATCAAATTATTACCGATCGTAGTAAAGATACAGGTTATATTAACTATGTACCCGTAGGGCCTTTGAGTGTTGGTGCGGCTGATACAAGTGGTAATGGCACTGTTGGACCAGAAGACCGCGCAGTAGGTAAAGCAGACATATTTCTTTATGGATTAGCATTATCTAAGTCAGATGGCGATGCAAATTCGCGTATTGCTAACACCTCAGCTGCAGCAGCGATTTCAAGTTGGGGCACAGGAGCCAATCCATGGATATTTAAAGTAAAAACTGCGACCAATGTTCCTAATTTTAGTACAACAGATAGCGGTGTTTACCCAGTAACGTATTTATCTTTAGAAGCTCCTCTATATCAACCATTAATTGATGGGGCAGAGGGAGCTGATGCATATAATTTAAAATTAGGGCTATGGGCTGATGCATTTGTACGTAATCCCAATGTTGTCGCTACAACAAATGGCTCTCTAGCCCAATTTCAATATGGTAATAATAACGGGTTAATTGGTACCAGTATTGATACAACTCGTGCTAACCGATTACGTTTGCAAGGCATTCTAAATGGCTTTAGTTTAAATGGTAGCCAGATTAGTATGTTCCAAACATTAGGTGGTGCAACTACGGCTGGAGGAATGAGTCCTTTTTATAATAATACGTTAGGAATGTCTGGACTAGTTCGCTTAAATACGGGTGATAGCAAAAATACCAGTATTGTGACTGAAAATGTTACGAGTCAAACGCAGACATACGCTACAAGTAGTAATAATGGATGGCAAACAGTACATGCGGGTGCAAACTCAACTTTAAGTGCAAGTAGTACTGGAGACTGTGGTAACAGTGGCACAGGGAGTTTTAGTACCTCTCGTGGATGCCGTTACTATGTAGAAAATCGAACTAGAACAGATACAAAAACATCGAATAAAACACGAATTGCCTTTAATGATACAAATAAGGTATTGCGATTTAGTACCCGTGAAACTTCAGACTCACCAAATGCATCAAACAATTTATATACACCTGCATTTGACTCTGCAGGCGCTGTAGCACCGAAGTTTGCTGATAGTGAAGGCTTATATCTCTACAATCCAAATATTAATTTAGTATTAGGTAATTTATATCAACCGCTTATTTTAGGTTCCGACGGCAAAAACTTTAGTATTGAAATTGCTCGAATTGCAAATAAACCAGAAATATATAAACAGATTTATACTGATTACACTGGTGCTGACACGACTTACAAAGGTTCTACGTGTAACGTTTATTCATGTGTTAACCCTACGCATAGTAGTATTACGATTGGTACCGTATATAGTCCTGATAATGGAAAAACCTTGTTAGCAAATACCGGCGAAGGTGCAATTGGCGTTTCCTTTGGGCGTTTAATTTCAACAGGTACGCAAGTTTCTGGGACTTCTGCCGGTAGTTTGGTATCAATGACTAATTCAGTATCTGGTACTACTTCCGCCACAATGACAGAGGTCCGTTTTAAACAAAGACAACAGAATACCCAGACATGGAAACAAGAATATAGTTGTGGTTTGTTTAATTCTAACTGTGGTTATAAAACATTAGGATATTTATATCAATGGGAATATAGCAAAGGAACTGGTGCGTGGGTTATTACAAATCCAACGCCAAAACCAGCTGATGCAACAACTTGTTCTGGTGCTTTAGGATGTACGAGTACATCGGGTTCGACGCCAATGTATGGAGCTACTTCGAATCGTGATTGGACTAACTCTGCTATTCCATGGTTGACTTCAAGAAATGCTGTCGTCAACGATTTAATTGGTAGTAGTAATGGCACAACTGGATACGTTATTCCTACAGCTAATCAAGCTCCAGCTTTGTCTAACATTAGTCCTTTAAATAACTTGGGATCCGCTTCAATCGACGGTGTTTTAATCCAACACTTGAAACTGACAACTAAAGGTCTATAAGAGGAGGAGAATGCTATGAAAAAAATAAGTACTTTAATCCTCGCTCTTTGTGCAACGGTCACTCATGCAGAGCTACAAACTTTAGATAATGACGCATTACAGGCGATTAATGGTCAGGCGGGTGCTGATTTATCTTTAATGCTCAATTTAAACCAGACAGTTAACGGTGTATTTGACAATGGTAGTGGTGGTGTCTGTGAGAACGTAGAGTTTTGCCATATTGGCTTGGCAATTAATAAGCGTTTTGTACAAGCAGATGCGACCAAACCAAGTGGTTGGGCCGAAAATAGTGATAGTGGTAATAAACTTTGGCTTGTATTTAAAGGCGTACAAGGTACTTTAAATATTCAAAAAATGGGTTTGGATGGCGCTGATTTAAAGTATTTGGATAAAAACAATACTGAAATGATTAAGCCTGCTATTCAGCTTAGTTTTAGTGCAGCACAGCCAATTCTAATTCGTAACTTTGGTTTTAATGCCTTATCAATTGAGCAAGATAACTTTACCAGCTCAACAACAGCGCAAGGGTCGAGTGCAAATATGTATGATTATGCATATTTCAAAAAACCAACTTATGCGGCGACTGCTAATAGTGCAAACCAGCAAGTTGCTACTGCAACACCATCGGCGTATGACCATGGACGTGAAACTGGTTTTATGGGCTTGATGATGAATGGGAATTTAGCTATCCAAGGAAAAGTCATGGTCTTTAGTTGTGATGGTAGCCATCCTCGTTGTTAAGGGTTAATGTAGATTTCAAAGGAACTGAAGTGATGAAAAAAAATAAAGAAAATCACAGCTCAAAGTTTATTTTAAACGCATTAACAACCAGCATGTTGTTAGTGAGCGGACATGTTTTTGCGTTAGAAGCTTTAACAGATGCTGACATGAGTGCTGTTAATGGGCAAGATGGGATTTCGATTCAAACGACGTTTAATGAAATCAATATTGATAATGCTTACTGGGACGATCATGCAGGTACACCTGGTAGTGCAGATCAGGTCTTAAGAGCGCAAGCGAGCGGGATAAAAGTTCAAAAAAGTAATGCATCTAGTCAGCCTTTAAGTACAAATTACCGTTTAGATGTAGGGAGTAACCCAACTACGGGTAAAACTGGACTCGACTTTTCTATGCAAAGCAGTCCATCACTTATAACTGTAAATAGTTTTAAAGTATGTAATAACTCTGCTACTTGTTCGCCGACACTGGGGCAGCTAGCTATTCAAACGACTTCTCCTCTAAATTTGGCACTTACAACCCAAGATGGTCTATTTAATGCAAATAGTCAGTCGAGCATGACGCTTGGTATTAATAATGCCAATATTTATTTAGGGCAATTAGATGCTCGTAGTCAGCTAAATCAGTTAATTTTAAGAAATTTTAACTTTAATTTTGTCGGTAAAGGAGCCATGCTGATTGACCCAACTCGTGGCCTAGTTTTACAGACGAATACTGGAACTAACGTTGCTAGTGTAGGGCAAACCCCAAATAGTACCTATGGTTATGTTGATTTTAACCGTGTAGCAGATTCAGCTTCTGGTCTAACAGCAGGAACATATGTAGATAGTAGTGGAAAAGTAACTAATTCAGGCCTGAATATTGAGGTCATGTTAAGTTCTAATGTGGATAAAACTAACCCTTATGCTTTAGATGCAACCAATAGTCCCCAAAATGCGAAAGGTTTGATTCGTTTAGGTGCTAGCGGACGTATGGTAAATAGTTATTTACAAGTCCGTGGCATGGATGGTACGTCAGATACAACAATATTAGGTACAGCAAATACCGCTACAGGTACGGGCTCAAGTAATAGTATTTTAGGTAATTCTGGGATTGCCTTTCGTATGAAAGGTGAATTCACTAAAGACAATGACTCAATGCTAGGCTCAGATGGCAAAGCAACCACTTTAGAAATTGGTGGAGCAGGTCTGAATGCCTATGGTTTCGAATTTGGTAATTTAACAGGCCTTAACTCAGCTACGCGCGGTTATTTTGACAGCGGAAATATTTATTTAAATCTTGCTGATACAAAAACATTATTAATGCCAAACAACGCGACTTTAAATGCAATTCGTTTAGGGGCGGGTACTTTAACAACAGCTGCTGATTATCAGCATAATATTCACCGTGATACGGTCACTAATCCGTTTAGCTTAATTCTTGCGATGCGTGGAGCAGAGTTTCAAGCATTTTCAAGACGCGGTCGTTTTACGACAAGTGCAAATGTTGCTGCTGCCAATCAGTTTGCAGACAATGGTGCAAATAACCAGTGGGGCTTAGCCTTACCTTTTTATAATTTAAATGCTAACGCTGCTGTATATGGTTTAGATGCACCGGCAAATAGCGCTTATTACTATACAAAAGATACAAATGGTAAGCCTATTCGAAATGCTGTAGCTGCATCTGGAACGACTTCGCGTTTAGGTTTTGGTATTGCTGCTGGAACTACGGGACGTGATGCGACTGGAACTAAAACAACCTCAATTTTATTAATTGATGGTTCTCCAAATGCTAATAATGGTGGTAGTCCTACTGATTATTACATGGGCTTACGTAATATCGATATGTTCCTCAAAGGCAACGGAAGTATTGGTTTAGAAAATGGCAGTCTTAATATTAGTTTAAAAGAGATGCTACTTGCTTTATCAACAGAAATTGCAGCAGGTTATTTACCGGGGGCTAAATATAAAACTTGTCCAGCGACGGGTTCATGTACTTCACCTATCGATAATTTTGCCAAAAATAATGATGTGTTATTTGGTCTAAAACTCCGTTTAGGTGGCGATCTTAACTTATCAATTGTGCCAAATAGTTCAATTGCAGATGGTAGTGCTTTAACTGTACTAGGCGATTTCACAGTGCCTGCGACAGCAACTGGAAATACGGTTCAAATTAGTGATCCGATTGATGGTTCTGCAATTGGTTTTGACAATATTACAGGAAAGCTAGCGTTTAATACCGCTTTGGTTGTGGGTAAAGATACAACAAGTGGTTTAGGTAAAGTTGGGGTAAATACAGCGGTTTATTTCAACCCTGATAAGAGTATTGACGGCGCGTTACGTGTTAAAGATATTAATTTCTATCCGCCTTCAACAGGAGCGGGCGCACGTTTAGGTGAGCTTGCAATTACGGGTGGACGTTTAAATAGTAGCTTTAGTATTGTGCCTAGAAATGGGGCCTTTAACTAATAAATAAAAGTGACGATTATCGTCACTTTTTTATATAAATTTTATTTTAGTGTGATTGGATTTGCATTCGTCGGGTTATAGAGATAATTACTTTGTACTTGAATATTATTCTGATAGTCTGAACAAATAATAAGCGTTTGTCTCTTAAGGATTAGAGCGACATGAAGAATAAAAATATAGGGTTCTGGCTGCTACTTGCCAGTAGTTCAAGTGTATTTGCAATGCAACCTTTGGATGATCAAAGCCTTGCAGCAGCGACGGGTCAAAATGGTTTAACTTTAGGAATTCAGGCCGATAAAGTTAAATTTAATCAAGTCGCACTTATTGATACTAACGGTGTTGCTTCAACTTCTTATAACAGTAAGGCTGGTTTTGTCATTGCTGGAAACTCTACTAATCCAGTTCCTAGTATAGAGTTTATTAAAGCCGCTGTATCGGGTAATCCTTCTTTTAATATTGCAATGGATACCGATGCTGGGGGTGGAAATCCTTTTTTAAATTTAGCTATATCTATGGGGAATGATGTAAACGGAATTCGACTTCTACCTTTTTCAGTTTATTTAGCCCCAAGTACATCTTTATCTAGTCCATCCGATTATGCATTAACAAGTTATGCACCCAAATCAATTTTTAGTTCGGGAACGACAGTAAATACGGGTGTAAAAGAAATCATTCGTTCTACTGGAAATCTAGATATTAACTTTGTACAAACCAATAAACCCCGTTTAAACATTCAACTGGGTCATGCTGCGCAGTCCGTCATGGTTAAATTTGGTGGGGCAATTCAATCTATTTGTTCTGCTGCTACGGGTTGTCCAATTACTTTAGTGTCCGATAATACGGGTGCTACATTTGGGTTTAAGTTTGCAGGAACAAATACCTCAACTGGTTTTGTATTAGATGGTTTTTATGCAGGAGTTGATCCAACTGGATTAACTTTTGGGAATACAGGCGCATCTAGTAAATTTGATGCTTCACTTAATAATGTCACTTTAGGGAATATGGCTACTCAAAATACAACAACATTTAATAATTTACCTAATGGTTCTATGGGGAGTTTTGGTGTCACTGGTGTTTCTGTAACTGACTTTAAAATGAAAGTAAGCGGCTTTTAAAAAAGAATAATAGCTTAACCTGAAATACGAGAGGGCGACTATGAAAATAATCGCCCTCTTTTTTTTAAAGGCTATGCCGAGTTAAATAGTATCTGATCTGGTGTGTTCTAATTGGTGAACAATTTCATCTAAAGCTTTAATACGTTTCACCTGATCCCATAATTCTTTTGCTTGAGGATAGGCTTTGGTCATCATGCCTAACCACTGCTTATAACGACCAACCATCCCAATTTCTGTTTTTGCTTGACCGTTTAAAAAGCGAATTTGTAAGTCAACGAGTTGTTCCCAACTAAATAATGCTTCATCCATATTTTGGCGAATGCATTGTGTTAAATCTGGAGTCGTTACCGCACCACGGCCAATCATTAAGTCTTCACAACCAGATTGTTGCTGACAAGCTCTAGCATCAGCATTGGTCCAGATTTCACCGTTAGCAATCACATTAATTTTTAAAGCTTCTTTAATAGGTAGAATTTTTTCCCAATAAGCTGGTGGTGTATAGCCATCTGCTTTAGTTCGAGCGTGTACAGTTAACCAGCTGGCACCTGCATCTTCAACAGCGTGGGCATTTTCCATCGTATGGTTTTCATCAAGATAACCTAAACGCATTTTTGCTGAAACAGGAATATGAGCAGGTACAGCATCTCTCACTGCTTTAATCAGCAGATGTACCACGTCTGGTTCATCAAGAAGGACTGAACCACCACGATGTCGATTAACGGTTTTTGCAGGGCAACCAAAATTAAGGTCGATTGCAGGTGCACCTAATTCAACAACTTTTGCTGCGTTTGCTGCCAGCATATCTGGGTTATTACCTAGGAACTGAACATGAACAGGCGTACCTGCTGCTGTTTTACCATCATTTTTTAGTTCAGGACAAAAACTATAATAGATGTGGTCTGGCAAAATACTGTCTGTAACGCGAATAAACTCGGTCACACACCAGTCGAAATCACCAACAGATGTGAGTGTATCCCGCATGATCGGGTCAGTTAAACCTTCCATTGGAGCGAGTATGAGTTTCACAGTCTGTGTCACCTGAGTAAAACGAAAACAGCGTTATACGGGATATGCATAACGCTGTCTAGTATCGATTAAATTTTAATTTCTCTAGCGCCCTAAGATCATCTCAAGCACAAATTTACTGCCGATAAATCCAATCGCTAAAAGTACAAAACCCATTAAGGTAAAACGAATTGCTTTTTGACCTCTCCAGCCAAGTTTGTAATGGCCGATCAGTAATGAGCCATAGATAAACCAAGAAATAATACTAAATACGGTTTTATGAGCGAGATGCTGAGCAAAGAAGCTATCAATTGTTAAAAAACCAAATGTAAGCGCAATTGTTAATAAAATGAAACCTGTAATGATTAGGTCAAATAATAAAGATTCCATCGCCTGAATTGGCGGGAGTAAGTTGACCCAGAAACGTTTTTTTTGTTTCTTTTTGAGTTCACGATTTTGGAACCACATTAAGATCGCATGTATGGTTGCCATCAGTAAAACTGCATAGGCAGAAAGCGAAAGAATGATATGAGTATCAAGCCCTAACGAATGCTGTTCAATAAATTGATCTGGTCGACTAAAGGCAAACCCTAAAATAAGACCAATAGCTGCGACAGGAATGCCTAACAAGTTTAACGGCAGAATAGGGCGGAAAGTACTAAAAATTAAGCTTAACAATAACATAAGCCCCGATGTAAAAGACATCAGGTTAAATACATCGTAGTTAATTCCTGCTGGTGTAAGCATGGCATCGCATAAAACTGTGCCGTGCAGTACTAATGCCAAGATAGTAACAAAAGCAAATAACCATGAGTTTGGTTCACGTTTTGACATTAAACGAATAAACAGATACCAGAAAGAAGTGGTATATGCGATGAGTGCCAAAATTGTATAAACCAAGGGGAGGCTAATCATGTCAAACCTTTTTCAGGATTAATTCATCTATATAAGATATAAATTCGCTGCGAACTAAAGTATCCTATAGCATTCTATGCATAAATTTTCTATTTCGAGAAAGATTTTTTTGCAACTAGCCATTTTAAGCGGATTTTGCAATGTTTGATACCTTAACAGAACGACTCACACAGAGTTTAAGAAATGTTACTGGCTCAGGGCAGCTGACCGAAGACAATATTAAAGATACCTTACGTGAAGTACGTATGGCACTTCTTGAAGCCGATGTCGCGTTAACTGTAACTCGTGAATTTATCGCGAAAGTTAAGGAAGAGGCATTGGGCCAAGAAGTGATGACCCAGTTATCACCAGGCCAGGCATTTGTAAAAATTGTCTATGACGAACTCACCAAGATGATGGGTGAGGCGAATGAAACACTTGATTTAAGTGCGAAACCTCCTGTTGTAGTATTACTTGCTGGTTTACAAGGTGCAGGTAAAACCACAACTGCTGCCAAGCTGGCACGTTTCTTAAAAGAACGTCAAAAGAAAAAAGTAATGACTGTTTCTGCCGACGTTTACCGTCCGGCAGCAATTAAACAGTTAGAAACTGTTTCAAATGAAGTTGGTGCAGGCTTTATTCCTTCAGATCCTTCTGAAAAGCCAATTGATATTGTTAATCGTGCAATTGAACAGGCAAAAATCCAGTTTGCTGATGTATTGATTGTCGATACGGCAGGCCGTTTACATGTCGATGCAGACATGATGGACGAAATTAAAGAATTACATGCAGCAGTTAAGCCGACTGAAACTTTGTTTGTGGTTGATGCCATGACAGGTCAGGATGCTGCAAATACAGCAAAAGCATTTAATGATGCTTTAGCTCTTACAGGTGTGATTCTTACTAAAACTGATGGTGATGCACGTGGTGGTGCAGCGCTTTCTGTGCGCGCCATTACTGGTAAGCCAATCAAGTTCTTGGGTATGGGTGAGAAGCTTGACGCTTTAGAACCATTCCATCCGGATCGTGTTGCTCAACGTATTTTAGGCATGGGTGACGTACTTTCTTTAGTCGAAGAAGTTGAACGTAAAATCGACAAAGAAAAAGCCGAAAAAATGGCGAAAAAATTGCAAAAAGGCGGTAGCTTCAACTTTGAAGATATGCTGATGCAATTTGAGCAAATGAAAAAAATGGGCGGCATGATGGGCTTCTTAGACAAGTTGCCCGGCATGAGCGGTGCAGGAATTCAGCAAGCGATTGAGCAAGCGAACCCTGAAAAACAAGTCAAGAAGATGGAAGCGATTATCCAGTCAATGACTGTTAAAGAGCGCCGTAATCCGGACTTAATGAACCCAAGTCGTAAAAAACGTATTGCGGCAGGTTGTGGTATGGATGTTGCTGAAGTGAACAAACTCATTAAGCAACAAGCGCAAATGGCTAAAATGATGAAGAAATTTGCGAATCCATCTGGTATGAGCAAAATGATGCGTTCATTAGGCAATATGCAAAAGCAATTTGGCGGCGGCGGTGGCGGAATGGGCCCACTCTTTGGTAATAATGACCAAAAGAAATAAATCCATAAAATAAAAGGCGCATATAGCGCCTTTTATTTTGTTGTGTATTTTAGTCTTTAGGATAATGGGCAATATATTGCTGTAATCCTTTGAGTAAAAGATCGGTTTCTACCACAGGCTCATATTTTTGTAAGAACTTGGCAAATAGTGTTGCATCACCACCAGTCAGCAGTAGCTTTTTAGGAGATTGCTGCATAATATTTTCAATGGTACTAATGAGGCCTAATAAAATACCGTGATGTACTGCATCTACAGTGTTATTGCCCGGATTTAGGTTATCAAAAGCTGAGTCTGGAATTTTAATACCCTTGGTATTTTGAATAAGAGCATCTCGCTGCAAATACAAATTAGGCAGGATGTAACCTCCTAAATGCTGTTTACCTTGAGTTAGGTCAATTGTGAGCGCTGTTCCGCAACCAATAATGCAATAGTTTTCATCTGCTTGAGCTACAGCGAGTACTTGTAGCCAACGGTCGATCCCGAGCTGACTCGGAACTTCATAGCCGCACTTTAACTCAGCATATTCAGCATGCACTTTGGCAAAAATAACAGGAATTTCAAGCCATTTTAAAATCTGCTGAATACGTTGGTTATTTTCGGTATCGAGTACCGAAGAAATCCCGATTCGATGCAGGCCTTGATGTTTAAAGTGTTGGATTAACCCAAGTAATAAATCGGCAGGAGACTGTAAATGTAGCTCAGCTGCATGTTCAATAATTTGCTGATTTTCAGTAATCCAGTATTTTAAACGGGTGTTTCCGATATCAAGCCATAAACTTTTCATGGGGAAAATACCTGATTACTGAGTTGTTTGTGGTCTTAGGCGACCTTGATAAAACTGCTGTGGTTCTGGAGTTTCAAGAATTACTGCACCTTCATTGGAGATTCCAACAAAACGACCATGTACCAGTCCCTGACTATGTTCAAACTGAACTAGCTGATTAAGCCATGCAGCGTGGTGGTTAAAACGCCCCGCCAAATTGTAGCAGCCATGATCAAACCAGCGAGCAGCATTTTGAATCGCAATATAAAGTTCTGAAATTAACTCAAGACGACCCATTTGCTCTAGGCCCAAATCTTCTAAAGAGGTAATTGGTTGATTACTATCAGTCACTGGTGGTGTTTTTAAATTAATACCTACACCTACAATAGCCTGATGCTGAGACAGTGGTTCGACTAAAATTCCACCCCATTTGCCCTGAGCACTATATAAATCGTTTGGCCATTTCACTTGCAGATTAAGAGCTTGTAACTGTGGGATTTGCAAAATATTCAGAGCAACTTCAAGTGCTAAGCGACCATCTAAGGGTGTTCGAGTTTGCACCAATGTGCTTAAATAAATGTTTCCTTCAGGTGAAATCCATTGCCGTTGATGTTGACCTCGCCCTTGAGTTTGTTGAGCACTGCAAACCAAGCCCGTTGTAATGCCTTTTTGGGCAATTTCACGAATATCATCATTGGTCGAAGTTGTGGTTGCTTTTAATAAAACCACTTCTGGAAGCTGGTTTTTTGCGCTTAAAAGTTGTTGTAGTTGGCGAGTCTCTAAATCCATGTTGAATATGAGCAGAGTGGTAAAACATTTATGGAGTTAATCATATATTTACTCATTGGCGCAATTGCTGGTTTTACTGCCGGATTGTTTGGAGTGGGTGGTGGACTAATTATTGTACCAATCCTCTATGTGGTTTTTACCCAATTGCACTACGACCCCGCAGTAATCATGCATATTGCAGTCGGAACATCGCTTGCAACCATTATTGTGACGTCTTTTAGTTCTGTTACAGCTCATCATAAAAAGGGTGCAGTACTTTGGCCTGTTTTTCGTAATTTAGCACCTGGACTGGTGTTGGGCTCATTTTTAGGGGCGGGTATTGCTGACCTGATGTCTGGTCAGCATTTGCAACTTCTTATTGGTATTTTTGCGGTTGTGATGGCCTATAGGATGTTTAAAGGAGCACATGTAGTTGTTGATCCAACGCGTCAGCTCCCTTCAACCCCTATGCAATTCAT
>NZ_JEXG01000035.1:0-41352 GCF_000581275.1 Acinetobacter sp. 809848 | reverse complement strand
AAGGCTGGTGAAGCGAATTTGGTGATTGCAGGTGGTGTGGAAAGTATGAGCCGTGCACCCTATGTGATGGGTAAGTCAGACAGTGCCTTTGGCCGTAGCCAGAAGATTGAAGATACCACCATGGGCTGGCGTTTCATTAACCCTAAACTTAAAGAATTGTATGGTGTAGATACCATGCCCCAGACTGCCGAAAACGTCGCTGAACAGTTTAACGTTAATCGTGCAGATCAGGACCAGTTTGCCTTGGTGAGCCAACAACGCACCGCAAGCGCGCAAGCCAAAGGCTTTTTTTCTAAAGAAATCGTGGCAGTTGAAATCCCTCAGCGTAAGGGTGATGCTGTGGTGATTGATATCGATGAGCATCCACGTGCATCAACCACGCTTGAAGGTTTAAGCAAACTTAAACCTGTGGTTAAAGCAGATGGCACAGTAACAGCAGGAAATGCTTCAGGCATTAATGATGGTGCAGCAGCTCTACTGATTGCTTCTGATGAGGCAGTTCAAGCTTACAATCTAAAACCACGTGCCAAGATCATTGCTTCAACAGCAGTGGGTGTAGAACCCCGCATTATGGGTTTTGCTCCGGCACCAGCCATTAAAAAATTACTTAAACAAGCCAACCTGACTTTAGAGCAGATGGATGTAATTGAGCTCAATGAAGCCTTTGCTGCACAGGCTTTGGCCGTGACCCGTGATTTAGGTTTGCCAGATGATTCTGACAAGGTAAATCCAAACGGTGGTGCCATTGCTTTAGGTCATCCACTTGGTGCATCAGGTGCACGCTTAGTCACTACAGCCTTAAACCAGCTTGAACAAACAGGTGGCCGTTATGCCTTGTGTTCAATGTGTATTGGTGTGGGACAAGGCATTGCTTTGATTATTGAATGTGTTGAAGCACTTTAAGGAGAAACAAATGCCATCTTTTCAATCTGCCGATGCACAAATTAACTATCAAACTTTTGGCGAGCCATCTTTCCCTGCTCTGGTATTTTCCAATTCTTTGGGCACCAACTATGGCATGTGGCAAAAACAGTTTAATGAGTTAAAAGATCAATTTTTTGTGATCTGCTATGACACACGTGGTCACGGTTCATCATCTACGCCTGACGGTCCATATACTGTAGAGCAATTAGGTGAAGATGTTGTCCGTTTACTGGATCATCTAAATATTAGCAAAGCTGCTTTTTGTGGAATTTCTATGGGTGGTTTAACCGGTCAATGGCTGGCAATTCACTACCCTGACCGGTTTAGTCATGTGGTTGTGGCAAATACTGCCGCTAAAATTGGACAAGAACAAGCATGGCTTGACCGTGCAAAATTAGTACGTGAGCAAGGTTTACAACCGATCGCAGCTACAGCAGCCTCGCGATGGTTTACAGATCCCTTTATCCAAAGTCATGCTTCAATCGTCAACAACCTATGTAACGACTTAAGTGCTGGCAGCGCAATGGGTTATGCCAATTGTTGTGAGGCTTTGGCTAAAGCGGATGTCCGTGAGCAGTTAAAAGACATTAAAATTTCTGTATTGGTGATCGCTGGAACTCAAGACCCTGTAACGACTGTTGCAGATGGTGAGTTTATTCAGCAACGCATTCCACAATCAAAACTTGCAGAAATAGATGCCTCTCATATTTCCAATGTAGAGCAACCAGAAGCTTTTAATAAAATCCTAAAGGATTTTTTATTAGGTTAATTTAATGATTCAAAAAAAATGGCCTATAAAGGCCATTTTTTTATATCTCGTAGAAACTTAATACCGAATCATCACCGATTTTAATTCGGTGTAATCTTCAATAAATGCATCTGAAAACTCTCTGCCAATTCCTGAAGCTTTCACGCCGCCAAATGGAACTGAAGGATCTAAGAAAGTATGCATATTGACCCACAAGGTGCCTGCTTCAATTTTAGGAATTAATCGCAAAGCTTTAGACAAATCATTTGTCCAGATACTTGCGGTTAAACCAAAGCGTGACTGGTTCATCAGTTGAACGAGTTCTTCATCAGTTTCGAATGGCATTATCCCGACCACCGGACCAAAAGTTTCCTCTGAAAATAAAGGATCATCCGTATTTTTGAAGGAAATCAAAGTCGGCTGTACAAAATATCCTGATCGATCTAGAGTCTCACCACCGGCAATAATCTGGTTTTTGGCTTTAGCCATATCTAAATAATGTTTCACTTTATGAAAATGTGGCTGATTAGAAAGTGGACCAAACATACTTCCTTCATCCATAGCCGATCCAATTTTGAAACTAGAAAGTGCTTTCGAGAGTTTCTCGACCAGTTCATCATATTTTGCACGGTGTACAAAAAAACGCTCTGGGGATGCGCAAACTTGACCTTGATGTACAAAAGTTGCTTGCAACAAAGTCGGTAAAATCTCATCAATATTTGCATCGGCCAAAACAGCTATGGCATTTTTACCACCCAGCTCCAGACTTACACGGGTTAAATCACTGCTCATCGCAAGTTTACCAATCGCAATACCTGTTGGTACTGAACCTGTAAACGAGACTTTCTTAACGAGCGGCGACTCAATTAAATATTGTCCTGTCTCCCCCTTACCCGTAACCACATTAATTACACCCACTGGAATACCTGCCTCAATGGCAAGTTCAGCTAAGCGTAATAAAGATAAGCTGGCAAACTCACTTGGTTTAAGCACAATCGTACAACCAGTGGTTAAAGCTGAACCAATTTTCCAAACACCAATCATCAGTGAAAAATTCCAAGGCACAATCCCTGCAACCACGCCAATAGGCTGTCTTAAAGTAAAGGCTGTATATTTTTCACCTTGCATAGAAGGAATAGACGGTTGCATGGTTTGACCATTAATTTTAGTTGCCCAACCCGCAAAATATCTCAAGAAAATAACGGATTGTGCGACCTCAAGATGACGGGAAATATTGATAAGTTTTCCGGTAGACAAAGTTTCAAGCTGTGCAAGTTCTTCACCATATTGCTCAATTAAGTCTGCTAGCTTGTTCAGTTTAACGCCACGTTCATACGGCGTTGTTTCAGCCCAAGCATTTTGAAAAGCATGTTCAGCACTTTTTACCGCACTATCTACATCTTGTTGACTACCAATACTAATTTGAGCAACCACTTCTTCAGTCGATGGATTCACAATATCCACTTTATCTAAAAGCTCGGCAGCAACTAATTTTCCATCAATAAAATGTCCATGTTGACGCGCCATAAATTGCTGTACGCTTTCTAAAATCTGAACTTCACTCATTTTTATTTCTCTCAATTCATTTAAAAGGATTTATTAATAGATGTATTGCAAAATTAACTGCGCATACACATTGGTCTTATCATCGTAGTTTTGAGTACCACCACTATGGATATCGTGTTTCGGTTTATAGAGCCCAACTAAAGGAATAACATTGAATTTTTTATTGACCGACCAGACTGAAAAGACATCTAACTCATGTCCATCTACATTAGTTAAAGATTTATTTACTGTTTTGAACTTATAGGCCAAAGCACCCAACATAAAATTTTCTTTCAAATTCATCATGTAAGAAACTTGATGAATATCGGCATTTTTATTGAATGGACCAGCATAATTTCCGGCAACTTCGCCCTGAAACCATGTACCAAAGCCGACTGTATTTCCATAAAACATAGTGTCATATTGGTCTGAAAAATGGCTAAAACGGTAGCCTAATGAGGGTGTATATTTTGAAGATAAAAAGTTATAGTTCAGCGCTAAGTAGCCAGCATTTTCGTGGCTATCTTTTTTATCTTGAACTACAAACTCAGTCTTAACTTGCAGCTCTGGCAAAGGTTGATAATTTAAACGTAAAGCATAATTTTTAAGATCTTCGCGCCCTGAAACGTGTTCAGCATCTTCAAGATCCAATACATTTAAATAGGTAAACCCAACGCCCTTATTTTTAAGCTGATACATCAGATCAGTCACAAAGAGTTCTGGGGAAAATTGTGCTTTATTGTCCGATTTTAAATAAGCCAGCTTTAGCGTTGTATTCTCTTGCGGTTTGTATTGAAGCAAACTTGTAAAATCAAAGCTTCGACGAGCTGCCAGATAATATGCTCCGCCCCGATCTAGTGTGCCGTCCGCAGGCACTTTTCCTAGGTTTAACGCATCACCCGCAATAAAGAACCCATCACCAATCATGATATTTTGTCGACCAATACTTAAATCATAAGTCATCAACTCATCTTTATTGGTACCGTCTTTAAAACCAATGATCCATTCATTCACATCTGTTTTACGTTCTTTGCCATTACTATTTTGGCCTGCGTCACCATCACCAAATGTTGCCGAGCTAATACCGCTCAAGCTTGCATAGAGCTGATTGTTTTTAAAGGTGTAGTTTCCCTTCGCACCATATTTAAGATGACCTTCTTGCCAATTGACTATTTCATCATCTAGGTTTTCGCCGTTATAGCTTTTACCGCTACTAAAAGCCCCAAAAGTTGCTTCAAAAGTTGGCTTAATTTCAAGCTCACCAGCATGCACAGTTGAAAAAAATGAGACAAAGAGAGTCCCTCTCACAACCTGAGAAAATAAATTTTTCATTGAGAAATTCCTTTTTTGCGAACGGCCTAACCGTGCTCAAGTGTGGGTAATCGATTCGTTACCCACTCTAGATCATGCACCCGTTTAGTGATGGTCGTGCTGAGTGTTTTGCTCTTCTTCACCCAAGTTTAAAGTCGGGGTGCTGTCAAAGAAGTTCCAAGGTTTGATGAGTGTATTCACCCATTCTGTTGGCATGATTGGCCACTCTTCAGCACGTGCCACATGGGTTGTGCCTGTTGTCATCCACACCACAAGGTCTTTATTTTCAATATTCTCATTGTTGCCAATGAACTGTCCTAACCCTGTATCATGAGTTGAACGGTTTGAATATTTCCCTTCAGGATAGCGTTCGTCTGGATTGTACTGAGTCACCCAAATTTGCTTATCCATAAAGTTCAAACGTTTAAATAACCATTCATCTTTAGAGAAATTGGCTCCTTTTGCTACAGGGTGTGTTCCACCTGCAAAAGGAATGAGTTGATAAGAAACCGGATTACCTAGTTTATTTTCTTTGTTGAAATTCGTGAGTAAGCGAATAGTGGATGGATCAAATTTTTCAGCTGCATTTTGCTCATTCGTAATGACTTTACTGTCAATTTGCATTGAGCTTGTACGGACACCACTTTTGTCATTGGCTTTCACCACAGGGTCCATATGCATAAAGCTGTTGTTTTCCCCATCTACATCCATGTCTAAGCGGAAGTTATAGATGTGCTGATGCGTTGTACCCACAATATTATGGTCAATTAAAGTTCCATATTTAGTGTCTTCTTTTGCGGTACTGTCATGCATGGTGCGTGATTTAACACCTTTAACAGCTTCAATACCTGTTGCACCCGCATTAATCCCAATTACACCATTTTGGGCAAATACCCAGTCAAACATGTAATCGTAGTTCCCCACTGTACTAATCCAGCGCACAACAAGTTCACGGCGGGCTTCACTCGCATCTTGGTTGCCAAAAATTTCGTGATGTTTATATTCAGGCCCAGCATAACGTTCAAATACAGCAATCGCATTTGGAATTACTTGTGGTTGGCCTTTATAGTCTGCAATCACAGCATCAAGTAAAACAGCGTTGTCTGGTGCATCTGTTCCCGGAAGAATAGATGAGGTAAGTGTTCCCATACCATATTCGCCAGAATCTAAATAGGATTTGAAGTACCAACCGATATCCGGGTCGCCATATGGAACCACCATTCCACCCAAGTTCCCTTCATACATGACTTTACGCTTAACGCCTTTATCTTTATAGGTCACGGTTGAAAGCTGTAAGCCAACACGAGAGTCTAAGGCCACATGCAAACACCAGTTGCCCCAATGTATGGTTTGACCTGTAATGCTAAAGTTCTTACCCTCAGGTTCAGTAATATTGAGTGGTTTTAGCTTACTTGGTACTGGCTTATTCGACATATAAGGTCGATTTGCCATTGGTACAGGAATGATTGAACCTTCTTCAATCTTAATAATTTTTTCTTTATCTAAATCGACTACGGCAACTAAATTTTCAATCGGATGCGCCCAGTAGTTACCATCACCGACATCAAGGTAAGCAACAACTTTTAATATATTGAGTTGTTTGTCCAAACCATCTTTACCGCCAAAATATCCAACAGTTAGCGGTGTAGCAATCACTTTCTTCACATCGGTAATGCCGCGTTTCCGTAAAGCTTCCTGATATTCTTTACTTGTCTCAATTACACGCTGTACGGCTTCAAAATTATCGAGCAGCACCATTCCATGAGTGTCTTTAAGTGCATTCCATTTGGTGACTTGTTGAGTGTTAAGATTAACTTCACCTTCAATCGCTTGACTCCCCTTTAACAAAATAAAAGAGGCAATACGATCTTCTTTAAATTCTTTGTGATTAATAAAGTAATCCCAAACTTTTGCTTTTTCAGGCTCTTTAAGCTTTAACTCGGCAAAACGCATATTTTTATAGGCATATTTCGAGCGGTTAATCACATCAAATGTCTTTTTAATTTCTTCGGAATTTAAGCTATTGAGTGGATGAAACGTATTTTCAATTTTAAAAGTTTGATCTAACCCAGACTGGAATACTTCATTAAAAAAATCTTTTCCAATAACAGGTTTACCATCTTTAATTAATAAAGGCACGCTGAGCTTGAAAGGTTTGCCATTTATCAAAACCTGATCTGAATTAGGTTTAGCTCGAACTACCATAGAGCCTTTGGTAATCATATAAGTATTAGTAAAATCGTCTTTGACAACTTTAGCACCTTGCTCACTCATGTTTTGATAAAGTGAGACCATTTCGGCCTTGCCACCATGCGCAAACGCTTGAGTATTGAGTCCCCAAAAGCTTGCAGCGATTGATAAGTTAAGTGCCAGTATTTTTTGTATGTCATTCAATAATCGTTGTTTACGCATTGGTTTCATCCTTTTCATCTATCCCTGAACTATCTGAATCAGACAGTTAAAATGCACTTCCTGTGAGTGAAATTCATTAGACTAACTTAATAGTTTTATGGTTATTAAGCTTATCTAACCTGCTCTAATGAATTTAATTTCAACACAGTTACATAGGGCTAGCTTGTTCAAGAATGACGTCGAATTTGTCTAAAAATGACATTGAGAGATGAAAGATTTAAACCGGCATACCCTCTCTAAATTCTTTAGGAGAGATACCATAGGTCTTTTTAAAGATCTTTGAAAAATGAGCGCCGTCCCAGAAACCCCACTTCAAGGCAATTTGGGTAATCGAGCTTTGTTTATTTCTTTTATCAAGCAAATCTGCTTTGACTTTTTCGAGGCGTTTGAGCTGTATATATTTGTTAATAGATAAATTTTCTTGAAGAAATAAACGGTAGAGATGACGTAGCGACACCCCAATGTGCTCTGCAATTAATTTAGGTGTTAAATCGGGTTTTGCTAAGTTTTCTATAATATAGCGCTCGGCTTTTTCCATCAGATTATTGGAGCTATTAATATTCTTATAATTGATTGTAGGTTTAATTAGGGCAATTAACGCATCTTCAAAAGCATTACCATCTTCCGTTGCATACCAAAGCTTAATGTTTTCAGCAGACATATTTTTCAAAATATTTTTAAGTAAAAAGCCGCTCATATTTTGTGTAATCAGTTTCCCAAAATATTCGGTACTAATATTTTCTTTAAGTAATTTTTCACGCGACAGGTGCACTGAAATCTGACTTACCAAACCTTGCGGATACATCGAAATCGTTTCGACTGGGTCGACCAACACAATATCGCCTTCATTTAGGCTTAAAGTTTCATTTTTATATTCGAGCAGCATTCTTCCCGAATACTGCAAAATCAAAAAACAAAAACGATTATTCACTCGATCAATTTCATCGGCTTTTCGGACAATTTTATTGGCATTGTTTTTAATAAAAGCAATTTCAGTATCGCCCAATAAAAAGCACTGAACTTCACCAATGAATAAATTACGGGTTCCGTCAAAATCGGTTTCAAAATTGCCGCACACACTTTTAATGTGGTGCGTCCATGTGAGTAATGCATCGCTTACATATTGGTTCATCCCTTACCTCTCTATACATGTACCACCGCTCAAAATTTTGCGTTTGTGGTGGTGCACTGTCTTGGCTTATTTGCAATCTTGTTTTATTGATAAACAAATTGTGTGCCAAAAATTCCTTATCCTTGGAATTGTTTTGCTGATAGTCAGCTAGATGTAAAGAAGCTGATAAATCAATTTAATTTATCAGCTTAATGGGACTTATGCTACTCCTGCAAAATCTCGCAGCATGGTAATAAAAATATCCTTTTGCTCCTCAGAATACTTTTTAAACACCTCATTTTGGTGGCTGTCGGCAATATCAAATAAATACTGCGCTGTTTGTTTACCCTTTTCCGTCAGTGCGTATAAATTATCATGATCAACCAATAAGCCTTCAAATTTTAGAATTTCAGCCGATCTTTCAACTTCTTGCATTGGCATAGCAATATCACGCGGTAAATCTTCCTTACTTGAAGCAGTACCACTTGCCAAAACGAGCAAAAGACGTGATTCACTGGTACGGAAACCCGAAGCCATTTGCTTTGGAATATAGTCGGTTTGATAAGCTTTAAAAGCACGGCTCATCAAGTAGCAGACATTATTATATAAGTGCCCATAATGTGTTTGGTCTACGCCGTTCTCTTCAGTTTGCTTAACTTGAAGGCTTGGATGCGGCATGACACAAGAATATGCGCCTTGGTGGTAGACCAATGGGCTTCGACCTTGGTCATGGAAACGAACCACTTTACCAACAATAATCCAGTGGTCACCACCTTCAATCACTTGATAGCGTTCGCACTCAAATACCGCAGAACAATTTTCTAAAATAGGTGCACGTCCTGCACCAAGTTGAAAATTGGTCTCTGCAAATTTATCAATATTTCGTCTCGAAAACTTATTAGATAGCTCAATTTGCGTGCCTGATAAAATATTGACTGCAAAATGTGTTGCTTCTTCAAATACTGAAAAACTTGAAGACTTTTTATCAATGCTCCACAAAATAAGCGGTGGGTCTAGTGACACCGAGTTAAAACTATTTGCAGTTACACCGACTTTCTCACCTTGTGCATTTTGTGCAGTAACAATGGTAACGCCTGTTGCAAAATTTCCTAATGCTCGTCGGAACTGTAGTGGATCGACCGTAAACTCATCTATTTGTTGTAATACATTCATCATCTTTCTCCTAAACCTTCTCTTACATCCATATAAATCGCGAGAGCATTAGATATCTAAAACTAGTCTCGGTGTTTTAGAACGCGAACAGCACACTAATATTTGCTCATTGCTGGCTTTTTCTTCGTCAGTAAAATAAACATCTCGATGATCAGGTTCGCCTTCAATTACATCGCACATACAGGTTCCACATACGCCTTGCTCGCAAGACATTTCAATGTCGATGCCTTCTTTAGCCAAAGCCTGCAAAATGGTTTCACCAGCTTCAACCATAATGATTTTTCCGCTACGCTCAGCCACCACCTCGAATGAATCTCCAGAGATGTCTGTTTCAACTTGGAAATATTCTTTGTGGATTTGCTGCTCAGGAAAATCGTGAGTCGTGGCAAGGTTAATTACCCAGTCCATAAAACCGACTGGACCACAGGTATAAATATGACTTTCAGGATCAATATCTTTAATGGCAGATTCAAAAAATGCTCTGTGGCTTGCACCTTCGGATTTAAAATGGAAAGTTGTGTATTGTGCTAACTCACCATTTTTAATTTCATCAACAAAAGCACAGTTTTCTGGGCTAGCGCCGCAGTAGTGAAGCTCAAATGATTCGCCTTCATGTGCAAGTTGATATGCCATCGTGATTAACGGCGTAATCCCGATTCCACCGCCAATCAAGACACTGTGTTTGGCTTTTAAAAGTGGAAATAAATTTTTTGGCTCACTGACCTGAATTTGCATACCATCTTTAATTTCATCAAATGCAGAAATCGAGCCACCACGTGATTCAGGGTCACGTAAGATTCCAAGGCGAAACTTTCCTTCGTCATTTGGATTTTGGCAAAGCGAATACTGGCGCACCATACCATTCGGTAAGTGCACATCAATATGTGCACCGGGTTCAACCTTTGGTAATGCAGCAGAAGTTGCAGATTCAAACTCCATAACTGCAATATTTCCACCTTCCACATGGCGATTTTTAACGACAACATCATAAAGTGTAGTCATGATTTAACTCCCTTTTCATACCTAAGCTTGTGGCTTAGCGCATGAATAAACCACCGTTAATATCCCATGTTGCACCAGTCACAAAACTCGCATTTGGACTCGCAAGCAACCCACAAGTTTCAGCAATAAAATGCATACTTCCTAAGGCTTTAACCGGAATATTCTGGATGAACTGTTCCATTTTTTCGTCTGGCACCACACTATGAACGATCGGTGACTCCATCGGTCCCGGTGCAATCGCATTGACCGTAACACCTTTTGCCGCAAACTCTTTGGCAAAAATTTTGGTTAACGTCACAATGGCCCCTTTGGTTGCCGCGTAGTGTGCACCCGTTGCAGTACCGCCGTTTTGTCCCGCTAAAGACGCCATATTGATGATGCGTCCATAGCCTTTTTTAGCCATATATTGGCCAATAATTTGACAAGCCTGAAAGGTGCCGCGTTGGTTGACTTGGGTCACCCAATCAAAATCAGCTGCGGTAATTTCAAGTACTGGCGTTGCTTTAGTGACGGTAGCATTGTTAATCAACACATCAAGTTTAGAAAATTTCTCTTCAATCCATTGCACGGCAGCATGAAAATCTGCTTCGACAGAAATATCTAATTTCAAGGGAAACATATTTTGTGCATATTGACTTTGTGCCTTAGCGTTTTCAGCTTTTTCAAGCGTACTCGCTGACAAAATCACTTGATGACCGTGGCTCGCAAAATATTCAGCAATGACATTACCGAGTCCAGAAGCAGCACCTGTCACTAAAACAACTTGTTTCATGTTACCGCTCCTAAAGAATGTAGCTAATACCAGCTAAGGTATCGGTTGAGTTAACCAAATTAATGATTTTACGGTTAATCTTAAAACCTGTAGCCGCATCACGAGTTAGATGGTAGGTAATATCAGCTGTGTAATGCTTGAGGTTTTCTTTACGGAATTCACGTAAGTTTTGAGCACAACGTAAAACGATTTCATCATCTTGATCTTGAATCACTCGTACACGAGAAATGCTACGCACAGTATTTGCTTTAGGCGCTGTAGAAATCGCCTCACCATTTTCCAGACGCTCTACACGCAAAGTACGCATATGATTATCGTCATAGGCATAATTTAAGTTGTTTTCGTAGTCAGTGAGGTTCGGGTCAATTGGAATGATATAGACACCCTTTTCATTCCATAAATTAAGCCATTCACGGTACTCACTGTGGTCTAACATATCTGCTTCAGCCCAGATGAAAGCAGTGACTTCATTTAATAATTGCAGATTCATATTCATTGCTCTCTCCTTAAGCTTTCATCATCTTTTTCCACTGCTGATAGGCTGCACGCATACCTGTTTCAGCACTGACATCACTTTTTAAGCCATCTTCGGTTTTGACTTCGCCCGGTAAACCGCGGTTGAGCATGATCCATAAATCATTACCCGCATTTGCACCGTGTTGTACGCGCTCCCAAGCTTCCGAGTCATCTGGCGTACCAAAACCAAATGGACCTTGGAAATGTTCATGCAAACGTAAGCGATATTGGTTGGCAATTTGCGGACCACCGTCCATCGTAATCACCGAGTGATGAATTTCTGTTTCAGCCACTGAAATTGGCTGTAACACACGGAAGAACGCCATTGAACATGCAATATTTGGGAATAAATTTAAGTTAAAGCCAGAACCACCAACTGCTCGAACAATACGGCGTACTTCTAACTCTTCATGGCCTTCGTCGCGCAAAGCTTGAGCCAAGTCTTCAAAGCGCTCTTGAATTGGTCGCTCCATAAGCTCTTCGTCTAGATCAACCAGTTCAGGAATCATCACCATAACACTGTGACCATTACCTAATTCTTCAACAAAGCCCGGCTGATTTTCGAAGTTAAAGAGTTCTTCTGTTTTTTCATCTACAGAACTTAAGAATGACTTATGTACCAACGGGAAGTGATATGCATCAGTGGTATTTTCAAGCTGGATTTTCCAGTTACCCGGAAAACGGAAACGGTGTTCACCCAACACTTTAATTGGATAACCCGCGCCTTGTTTCATAAACAGGTCAATCCATTTTTTTGCAGGTCCAAGGAACTCTTCAAGAGGCTGAATATCTTCTTTAAATGAAGCGAAGATCATGCCGTTATATTCTTCTACACGTAGACTCACCAACGGTAATTCTGACTTATCTAAACAATCGCCGTAACTTTCTGGAGATGGCACACCACGTAAACTGCCATCAAGTGCATAACTCCAACCGTGGTACGGGCATACAAAACTATTGGTTTTTCCTTTTTTATGTTCGCATACGGTTGCTGCACGGTGACGGCAACGGTTTAAAAGTACATGGACTTTCTTTTTACGGTCACGCACCACAACCACAGGTTGTTTACCGATATTAATGGTTTTATAGCTTCCGCCTTCCGGAATTTCGCTGGCATGTGCAACCCACACCCAAGTGCTATAAAAGATTTTTTCCATTTCTTCATCAAAAATGCGTTCATCTTTATAAAGAGAAGTATGCGCACGGTCACTTTGAACCAAAGCATCGTAATCAATACCAATGTTATGCGTTGGGATAATACTGTTCATATTAATAGTCCTTTTAAATATGTCCTGGGTCATTCCTGGGAAGGTACCGGCAACTCGGCTTCACTGTGCCAATGCGATACGGGACGACTGAAAATATTCTGTGTTTGGAAATGTTTAATTTTCCATGTTCCATCTGCTTGCTTATGAAACTTCACGTTGAGCTTTGCTGCATTTGAGTGACTACGGCCATCTTTAAACGTTGAAGTCTGCAACATGAGCCAAGAAGCATTTGCATCATTTTGATTTACATAAATTTGTTCTGAATTTACAAAGTGTGCATTCATAACAAAGTGAGATTCTTTTTGGGTATAGCTTTTAAACATGTCGTAAATCGACTGCCAAGAATCATAACGGCCAAAGGATTTGGCATATTTCTCACCAATACCTTCCCAAATACAGTCTTGATCAAAAAGATTCATCAGCTCATCAAGATCTGTATTTGCATTGAGCTCATCGCAGATTTCCATATAACGGTTCAGACAATTACGAATGGCGTTATGCGCTTCTAACTCTTCTAGTCGCTCTAAGATTTCTACAATATTCACTTTGTCATTCATTGCCATCGCCTTAACGTTGGATAATTAATTCACGCCCAACACGCGCTTCAACTTTGCAATATTTCCAAAGTTTGTATGGCCCTTCACCCACTACGGTCGTTCTAAACAAGTTACAAGCGGCATGTACGGTTTCAATATCCGGAACATCAGCAAGCAAGTAGGTTGTCCAAGGCCAACCAGCACTTGGACCAACCATGCTTTGGTCATCATCAAGATTTCCAAAAACATGTACGCCCGGTAAGTCATGAATGCCATTCCACATTTCACCAAACGCGGCCCAAACTGCTTTTGCTTCAGCAGGTTCCGCGTCAAAAAAGTTTTGGTTAATACCCATGCAGAACAAAACGCGTAATGATTTTTTAGCTTCCATTTCAATATCCTTTTAAAAATTAAACTTATAAATAACCTGGAGTTGGTTTTAACCCGAAACTGATTGAGCCTGCATTTTGTAAAGTCGCATCGCCCATAAAGGCATGCTGAGTCACCACGTTGGTGTCATTCACAAAACGGCTAAATGGATTGTTGGTATAGATCGCCGTCATGCCCGCGAGCATTTGCATTTTTCGGGTGACTTTGGCGCAAACTCGCGCTGCATGTGTACATGCCAAACGCATATCGCTAATTTGTTCAGCAGTTGCTTCACGACCAGCAATAATTTCATTCCAGACAATATCCATGGTTTGATAAAACCAAGATTTTGCAGCCTGAAATTCTGCATCTGCCTGAGCAAACTCATATTGAGTCACTGGGCGGTTGGCAATTTCTGAACCGCCTGTAATGGATGCTTTACCCGGCGCCAGTTTTTCAAATTCTTCTAATGCGGCAGCTGCAACCCCAATACCCACCACGGTTAATACTTGAGTCGCTAAAGAAAGCGACGGATATTTAAAAAATGGTTCGCTTAGTTTTGAAGGTTCACCACGTACAAAGGTCCATTTCTTTTCGACCAATACATCTTCAACGACTAAATCATGACTTCCCGTACCTTTTAGGCCAACTGTGTCCCAAGTCATTTCAATTTTGGCTTTTTTCGCAGGCATCACTGCCATGCGAGGTAAGCCTTGCATTTCATTATTTTTAAGCGGTGAAATCCCCACGCCAACAATGTCAGCTCCCATACAACCGCTGGAAAATTTCCATCTTCCACGCACCACCACACCTTCATCGGTAATTTCGGCAGGTTGGGGTGGAAAAATACCTCCGGCAAACACCACATCTGGCCCGTTTTGGTATAACTCTTTAAGCGTTTCTTCTGGCAAACTTCCTAAATACGCAGGGCTCATACCGAAACTTGCCACCCAACCCACTGAACCATCAGCTTTAGATAAAGTCTCGATCAACTCACAAAATTGCCGAGGAGACCATTCTTCACCGCCAAAACGTTTAGGCACCAAGGCACGATAAACACCAATCTGTTTAAGTTTTTCGATAATGTCTTGGCTCACGTAGGCCTGATTATCAAACTCACCTGCACAGGCACGCTCACGAATTTCTTGGCACAAAGCATCTAAGTCAACTGCTTTGTCTTGAGAAGCAAACTCCATTTTAGACAACTTATTCATCATCTAACTCCTTGTAATTTATTGCATTGCATCAACACAAAATTTAGCTATAGCGCATAATTGCTCATCTTTTTGATGCTTCGATACGATCTGTAAACCCACTGGTAAACCTTCACTGGTTTCAAGTGGCACTGAAATGGCTGGATGACCTGATAAATTAAATGGTCGAACTAAAGCTGTAAGATTCAAAAAAGCAACCGTGTTTTCAGCTTCAGAAACTTTCGGTGGAATTTGCGGAAGTGTCGGTAGAACCAATGCATCATATTTTTCTAATAAAGCATCGAGTTCTTGGGTCAACTGTGCTCTCACAACTTCTGCTTGTTTCACTTGCTCTAAAGTTGTTGCGGCAGCTTTTAATAAACGACCATTTACATCAGAACCAATTAAGCCCGTTTGAGTTAATTCACCAAAAGCTTGCCAATTTTCATAATTAATAATCTGCATGCCTGCGTCATAAGCCGCTTCAAAGTATTCAACTTTTTTTAAAACGGTCTCTAAATTCGCTTTTTGAAATGCTTGATAAATACAATTCCAAACAACGTCATCTGCGCTTACATCCAAAACAGCAAGTTTTGGTGCGCTAGTACATGCAGAAGGCTTGAAAGTTGGATCAATAATTTGCATGGCCTTTTCAATCATCTCGACTGAATTTGCAAAAGGACCAACGCAATCCAGAGAACTTGACGGCGGATATACGCCTTTTCTGCTAACACGGCCAAAAGTCGGTTTTAAACCAAAAACTCCGCAGCATGCGGCAGGCATACGAATAGAGCCACCCGTGTCTGTGCCTAGAGTAAAGTCAGCTTGTTTAGCAGCAACTGCCGCAGCCGAACCACTTGAAGATCCGCCTGGGATAAGTTCAGGATATTTAGGATTGATGGGTGTACCAAAAGCGTGATTAATGCCTGTAATACCAAAAGCCAATTCGTGCAAATTTGTTTTCGCAATAATTTCACAATCTGCTTTTAGAATGTTTTTAACTACTTCAGCATCATCTTGAGCAGGTTCAACATTTAATAAAGCTCGACTGCCAGCAATGGTTTTTAGACCTTGAATATCAATTGTGTCTTTCACCATGACCTTGAGCTTGCCACTTCCTTTGTGCACGCTTTGGCTAACAATATTCATTCACTTTTCCATGTATTTTTATTCATTAATTAAAATATCGGAAAATTTAATGGAATTGTCAAGTATTTTTTATAATTTGTTCTCAAGGAAATATGCAAAATTTTGTTTATAATAGGATTACCCTTTTTTCACTAAGTTATTGCTTAGCTATGCTTGATCATTTAGAACAATTTCTTCCTAATAAAGAACCGTCGAGTATTCAAAATTTTCCTTTTTTTTGGGTTTCCCAAGTGAATGGAAAGTATTCACAACTGATTGAAAAATCAATAAAAAAGCTAGGTATTGATAATACACGCCGTAAAATTATTTTAAGTACTAATGCCCTTGGGGAAGCCAGTATTACCGACATTGCCAATCTTTCTACTTTAAAGTTAACGACGGCCACAAAAGCTGTATATCGCTTGGTAGAAGATGGAATTGTCGAGGTCTACTCTTCTACTTCTGATGAACGGATCTCGATGGTGAAATTAACGGCCAAAGGTATTGAGCTGGTTGAACAGATTAATCAAATTAGTGTGGTCACCTTGGCAGGCATCCTGAATGCTTTTTCAGAAGACGAGCTACATAATTTAAATACCCAGTTAAAGAAATTATTTGACCTGATGCCATCCAGCTAAATATTTCTCATTATGATAAATTAGCTCTCTTAGAGCAGTTAAAAATTTCTTTTTCTTTAGCTGCTCTTTCGTTAAAACAATAAAAATTAATAAAATCAAATTCTTATATCATAAATTTATCTGTATATAATTACTTAACATACTTTTTAGGTATTCTAACATACTCAATAAGTAATGGAATTTTACATATAAAAAGAAAATAATAATTCCATGATCTTAAAAATCCCATTAACTCCTAATTGGGTTTAGACGCACTCTTCCGGTCTGTACGAGACCAAATTACTCATTTCTAGCCTATTTATTATTCTTATCTAAAAGGGGGAAATATCGAAAACTTTAGAGGAATAATAAAAGTTAGATATCAATTTCTTTAAGCGTTTTATACATAAGGATTAAGTGTATGAACCAAAGTAATATCGCTGTTGAAAGGACACAGAAGAAAAGCAATGCATATGCATGGTATGTGGTCATACTTTGTATGTTGGCATATATATTTTCATTTATTGACCGCCAAATTCTGGCGCTGATGATTGAACCCATCAAAGCAGATCTCCAGCTTTCAGATACACAATTTAGCTTGTTACATGGCCTCGCCTTCTCACTGTTTTATGCGGTTATGGGTTTACCACTCGCCTACATTGCCGATCGTTTTTCACGACCAAAACTAATTTCAATCGGGATTATTGTTTGGAGTCTGGCAACAGCAACTTGCGGTTTAAGTAAAAACTTTATTCAACTGTTCTTAAGCCGTATGGCGGTAGGTGTCGGTGAAGCGGCTTTATCTCCAGCGGCTTATTCAATGTTTAGCGACATGTTTAGTAAAGACAAACTAGGGCGTGCTGTCGGGATCTATTCAATTGGCGCTTTTTTAGGTGGAGGTATTGCCTTCTTAGTTGGCGGTTATGTCATTAACCTGCTTAAAGGTGTGACACTCATTGAGGTTCCTTTATTGGGTGCGCTTAAAGCATGGCAAATTGCCTTTTTAGTGGTGGGTTTACCCGGCATCATTATTGGTTTGCTATTTATTCTGACCGTTAAAGACCCTGCACGTAAAGGCCAACAACTCAACCAAAATGGACAAGTTGACCAAGTTAAATTCACACAATGTCTTCAGTTTATTAAAAAACATTCGAAAACATTTGCTTGTCATTATTTAGGTTTTACCTTTTATGCAATGGCACTCTATAGCCTAACTAGCTGGACACCTGCATTTTATATTCGTAAGTTTCAACTCGCGCCGACTGAAACAGGCTATATGCTTGGTACCATTCTGTTAGTCGCAAATACATTAGGCGTATTTTGTGCAGGCTGGCTAAATGACTGGTTTATCAAAAAAGGCCGTCAAGATGCGCCGATGTTCACGGGTGTAATTGGTATTGTTGGCCTGATTATTCCAATTGCATTTTTTACCCAAACAGATCAGCTTTGGCTTTCAGTTAGCTTACTGATTCCTGCAATGTTCTTTGCATCTTTCCCTCTAGTGATTTCAGCAACTGCTTTGCAAATGTTAGCCCCAAACCAGTTTAGAGCACGCCTTTCTGCCCTCTTCCTTTTAGTCAGTAACTTAATTGGACTCGGTATTGGCACAACACTGGTAGCCATTATTACAGATAAAGTTTTTGGTAGCCCATTAATGGTGGGTTCTTCTTTATCTATTGTGGGTGGTTTGTCTTGTGTACTGGCTTTAATTCTACTTTTTAAAGGCTGCAAATTCTTTAGTGAAAGCATGAAGCTTGAAAAATTAAATTAATAGGTCTCACCAATTGCAAAAATGTACTCTCTAACTAAACGCTTAGAGAGTACCAAAATATTCAAAATTACGTAGTGCCGAGGATTGGCATACATCTGGGAAATGGATTATGGAATTATTTCAGCGTTTTAAACCACGCACTTTAGCTGTTGCTACTTTATTACTGATGTGCAGCAACTCATGGGCTGCAAATCCAAATCAGCAAACTGAAGATGAATGGAAATTCACTTTAAAAAATGCCTATATCAACCGTGATTTTGATAATGATGCACTCAAAGATACTGGCAGTTGGTCTCAGGCAGCGTCATTATTTTATAAATCGAAAATGCATGACACTCCGCTGCAAATTGCAAACAAACCGATTACGATTGGGGCTGATGCTTCTGTCCAATACGCCGTGCGCTTGAGTTCAGACAAACATGTTGCGGATACAGTTTTGCCTTTTAATAAAGAAACGCAATCTCAGGCTTCAGACTATCTAAAATACGGCGCGACTTTAAAGCTGGGTTATGACAAAACTCTTTTACGTGTCGGTGAACTCTGGCTAGATTTACCTGTAACTGCCGTAGATGCTAGTCGTCAGTTACTCACTTCGTATTGGGGAACCAACCTAAAGTCACAACTTTCAGACCAACTCTACGCAGAAATTGGTCGGGTTGAAAAAGTCTCTCCACGAAATGAAGAAGACTTTAAAAAGTTTTCTTTCACATCAAATGGGATTACTAAAGAATCTGATGGGTTAAATTATATTGACCTACGTTATCAATTCACGCCGTCTTTGAAGGGCGAATACTATTTTGGTAATTTAGAAGATCTGTATAACAAACACTATATAGGACTTGAACATACGTGGAAACAGCCAAGTTTTGCTCTGACCTCTAAGTTTAAATACTTCAATGCAAAAGATGATGGCAATACCTTTGATATTGATGCGCAGAACATTGGATTACTTGAAACGGTTAAAGTAAAAAACCATACCTTTGGTTTAGGTTACCAACAGATTATTGGTGAATCGGCTTACCCATTACCAGATGGTTTTTTACCAGAGACGTATTTCATTAACTGGAACGCTACAGGCTTTTTTAAAGAGGATGAAAAGTCTTACCACGTCATGTATGGCTACGATTTTAAAGATTATGTACCGGGCCTAAATGCGATGGTGAAATATGTTTACGGACATGACTTTAAAGCAGCCAATGGTGAAAAAAACCACGAAACCGAGTCAAATGTGATTTTAAACTACGCATTTCAGCAACCGTTCCTAAAAGGCGTGGCCCTGCAATATATTCGTATTGATTACAATGTAAAACATGGCAATGACTTTGGTGAAGATCGCTTGTTTGTCAATTACACTAAAAAATTCTAAATAAAAAATACCCCCTAAACTTTAGGGGGTATTTTTTATCCTAATTTATTGACCAACTTTAATGGTAAAACCTTCATAGCAATACTCATTGGTAACCACGGCCACTGTGGCACATAAGCTTTTACAGGTTGTTTTTCGATAGCTTTTACTAAAGCTTTACATCCTGTTTTGGCGTCAACTTCAAAAGGTAAATGTTTAGCACCTTCATTCATTTCAGTTCGGATGTAACCCGGGAAAATGGTGGAGACTTTAATTGGGGTATCCAGTAATTCAGCACGGATACCCTCGGCCAAGTGAGCAACTGCAGCTTTACTTGCCGCATAAGTCGATAAATGTTTTGGTAATCCGCGCATCGCACTCATGGATGACATCACCACCAAATGACCAGCGTTTTGCTCTCTAAAAATTTCAGTCGCCGCCTCACACTGTGCTAAGGCAGAGATAAAGTTTGTTTCAGCTGTGGCTCTGTTAATTTCAAAATTACCTTTACCAATACGACGACCATTTCCGACTCCCGCATTTACAATAATTCGGTCTAAATAGCCAAATTCTTGTTTAAAGGCACGAAATACTTCAAAAACCTGATCGTAATTAGTTACGTCCAGACTTTTTGCAATGACTTTAATACCGTACTGATTTTCAAGTTCAGTTTTTAAAGTCTCTAATCGGTCTAAACGGCGTGCACAAATCGCTAAGTTATAGCCTTTGGCTGCAAATTCATGCGCCATACCCGCGCCCAATCCAGAACTTGCACCTGTAATTAAAATTGTCTTTGCCATGCTTTTATCCTTATTTTTAAATCCATGTCAGTAAATCTGGACGTTCAGCTTTTATAAAATGATGTTCATTTAAACTTAACACCTGAGCTTCATTTCCAACCAAACGCAAAGTCGTGAGGCTTGTATTCGCGATTGCCCAATTCAACGCAAAAGTTCGATTAGGGCTAAGTTCAAGCAATTTTCCGATTGCTACAGAAATCACACCACCAGAGGTAAAAACCACTGCATAGCGAGGTTTAGTTTTTGCTAACTCATCACAAAGTTGCTGCAATGCTGTTTCGACTCTTTCTTTAAAGTGTGGCCAAGACTCATCATACTCATGATGAAAATCGCCATCTGTCCATCGTCCAATGGCGCCTTCAAATATTTTGGCAAGATAAGCACGCGGGTTTTGTTCTTGTGCAACATCAGCTTTTAAAAGTTCAGGCTGTTCAAAACGCGGTTCATAGCGGGCAAAAACCTGCTGATGATTAAACTCATTCCATAAATTATTATGATGAATTACCGCATCTGGGAAGCATTCATTGAGTGCGAGCTTTGCAGTTTGCTCGTGGCGCTGCATGGTTCCTGCAACCACATACGGTTGTTCTTTCAATATTTGCTTAAAATATTGGCCTAATAAAGTCGCTTGAGCTTCACCATTTTCAGACAACTCATCATAATTACTTTTACCAAATGATGCCTGACCATGTCTTACCAGATAAATTGTGGTCATTTTCTTAAAATACCCTGTATTTTCTGTAGAGATTGCTGAGCAAATTCGGATTCTTGCAGTTTTTGCTGCGCGATAAGTTTTAAAGCTCGAATATGTAGCGCATGAATGACAACCCAGAAATCTTTAAAAGCGGGGTTTCGGGTTTGTTTATGGTAATAACGATAATAGATTTGCTGGGCAATCACGGCTAAACGGAATACACCGAAGACTTCATAAAAAGCCCAGTTTTGAGGCTCCAGACCTGTTTTTTGCAAATAATAGTCAACGACTTCTTTTCGAGAGAACATTCCCTTTAAGTGAGTAGGCTGACGGCGTGTTGATCTAAAAATCATATTATCCGTAGGCTCGACCCAATAGGCCAAAGCGCTACCCAAATCCATTAATGGATCACCCAAAGTCGCCATTTCCCAATCCAATACACCAATCACTTCTGTTGGATGCTCTGGATCTAAAATCACATTATCAAAACGCCAATCATTGTGAATAATACAAGTCGTAGAGTCTTGAGGGATATTATCATTTAGCCATTTTCGGACATATTTAAATGAAGGAACATTGATTGTGCGGACTTTCTCATAGCGCTTATCCCAACCTTCAACTTGTCTACGGCAATATCCTGTTCCTTTACCTAGTTCAGCTAAAGGGGTGTTCTGATAAGGAACTTGATGCAGTTCAATCAACTTATCAATAACGTTTACACAAAGTTGATGAACATCTTCCTCATTAAAACCAAGTTCAGGCGGTAATTTTGCACGAGGAATAATGCCTTCAATTCGTTCCATGACATAAAAATCACAGCCAATGACCGACTCATCCTGACAAAGTGCCACCATTTTAGGAAGTACTGGATAATAAGGTGCAAGGTTTTTCTGCACCATATATTCACGGGCCATATCGTGGGCCGACTTCGCTTTTGTTCCTTTAGGAGGACGTCGTAAAATTAAATCGGTATTTTCATATTTTAAACGATAAGTCCAATTCGACGCCCCGCCCGTATATTGAGTAACAACTGCTGGGCCAACCAACTCAACACCTTGGTTCTTTAACCAGTTTTCAACTGCCCCAATATCAAGCTCTTCACCTTCACGTACTTCACCGCCTACATCAATTACCGACATATTCACTTCCTTTAAGCTTATACTTTCTTATGACGACCATAACCACGTTTGGCCAACTCTAATTTGGCAATCATGCCTTTATGCACTTCATCCGGACCATCAGCTAAACGTAAACTGCGTGCTTGGGCAAAGAAACCTGTTAATGGTGTATCTCTTGAAACGCCCGCACCGCCATGTAGCTGAATCGCCATATCGACTACTTTTTCTAAAACACTCGGAGCGACCACTTTAATTGCAGATATTTCTGTTAAAGCAGCCATATTTCCTAAAGTATCCATTTTATAAGCAGCATACAAGGTTAAAAGTCTGGCTTGATCTATAGCTACTCGAGCATCAGCCACGCGTTCGAGGTTTCCACCGAGTTTTAAAATTTCTTTGCCAAACGCCGTTCTAGACATGCCTCTATCGACCATGAGTTCTAGTGCTTTTTCAGCAGCTCCAATACAGCGCATGCAATGGTGAATACGCCCTGGACCTAAACGGCCTTGTGCAATTTCAAAACCTTGCCCCGCTCCACCAATAAAGTTTTCAATAGGTACTCGAACATTATTAAAGTGAACCTCACCGTGTCCATGCGGTGCATCGTAGTCACCAAACACAGGTAACATACGTTGAATTTCAATCCCTGCCGTATCAATCGGTACTAAAACCATAGAGTGTTGATGATGACGGTCTTTGGTTTCATCAGGGGTATGTGCCATAAAAATAATGACTTTAGCATTTGGGTCACCTAAACCAGACGACCACCATTTTTTGCCATTTAAAACAATTTCATTACCGTCGATGAGTGCAGTCGCTTGCATGTTGGTTGCATCGCTTGACGCAACATCAGGTTCAGTCATGCAAAAAACCGAACGAATTTTTCCGTCCAATAAAGGGTGTAACCATTGCTGTTTTTGCTGCTCACTGCCATAGCGCCATAACAATTCCATATTTCCTGTATCTGGTGCATTACAGTTAAAAACGGTTGGTGCCAATAAACTGCGGCCAGTCAATTCAGCAATATGCGCATACTCTTGAACTGATAACCCAGCACCCAGCTTTTCATCGGGTAAAAACATATTCCAAAGACCGGCTTGTTTAGCTTTAGATTTCAAAGTTTCTAAAAGGTCTGGCCATTGCCATTTTTTCCAGTTTCCATCTGGATTTAGCTCATGAACCTCTTCCCAAAATTTTGCTTCGATAGGTTCTATTTCTTCTAAAATAAATTTTCTTGTTCGCTCAGCAAAATCTTGAGCTTTCTTTGAAAGTTCAAACATTCTTTTTTCCTTCACATCATTATCCGGTCTTTACATCAACATAACTTGAAACTTAATATGAATGAAATGATTTTATTAAATAACACCTCATGAATAATATTCATAACTTGCATGGCCTCGACTTAAGTTTTTTTCACCGAATTGATATCAATTTATATCCGCTTTTTATCGCAATTTATGAGCAAAAAAGTATTTCGAATGCTGCAAGTAGTCTCAATATTACGCAGTCAGCAGCAAGTCATGCTTTGCAACGTTTACGCCAGCAACTTGAAGATGATGTATTCATACGAGTAGGCAATAAAATGTCTGCCACTCCTTTTGCCGAGCAGATTTACCCAACTGTTAAGCAAGCACTTTTAACGATTCAAAATATTAGCCAACAGAAACATGTCTTTGATCCAACCAGTTTAAAAAGCTTAAAAATCGCCGTTCATGATGAGATTGAACCGATTATTCTTCCAAGGCTTTCTCAACATTTTCAAAATCTTAATTTAGATTTGCAGTTTGTGAGTATGAAGCTAGATCGAAAACATATTATGACTGACTTGGCGACACAACAGCTCGATTTCGTGATTGACCTAGAACAATATTTATCACCCAAAATTACCTTTGATCATTTGGTAACAGACGAGTTCGTCATTTGCAGTCAACTTAAAGAAGTCGATTTATCTACATACATCAGTGGTAGGCATATTGGTGTTTCATCACGCCGTACGGGCGCTTTACTTGAAGATATTTATTTAAACCAGCATCAAAAAATTTCAAGAAATGTATTTATGCGCTGTCAAAACTACTCAACGGCATTACAAGTTTTGGCAGCTCAAGCCAACGCAATCCTGACCATGCCTCGTATGATTTTGCAGCATTTGTCTTATAGTCCTGAAATTTGCTTACATTCTCTGCCTTTTGAGATGACCAATATTAAAATGGGTATGTTTTGGCACGAAGATTTAAGGGATAATTTAAGACATCAATTTTTGCGACATGAAATTATTAAACTTTTTCATTAAAGCAAATTGATCTACTAAGCTTCTATCGTACAAGGACCAGTAATGAGTAAAGATGAACGGATAATCCAGAATCAGGACAACAAAAAAACGATTCGTCATGAAGATTACATTGCTGGCATTGGTAAAGGCATGGCGATTTTAGATAGCTTTAGTAGTAATCAACATCGTTTAAACATTTCTATGGCTGCTGAAAAAACTGGGCTTACCCGAGCGGCAGCAAGACGCCATTTATTAACTTTAGAATATTTAGGGTATCTTGAGTCAGATGGTCACTATTATTATTTAACCCCTAAAGTACTCAAATTTTCAGGAGCTTATTTAGGTGCAGCTCAGCTTCCAAAAGTGTCCCAGCCGTTATTAAACCTTCTAACTAACCAGACTTCCCTTATTTATTCAGTGATGGTACTTGATGGTTATGAAGCCATTACCATTGCCCGTAGTGCTGCCCACCAACAAACTGACCGAGTAAATCCATATGGTTTGCACTTGGGTAACCGTCTGCCTGCTCATGCGACATCTGCGGGTAAAATTTTACTGGCACATTTAAGCCAAGAAGAACAATTGGACTGGCTCCAAAAATATCCTCTTCAGCGTTTAACTAAATATACGCATGTCGAAAATGATAAATTTTTAGAGTTACTACAAGAGATTCGAGAACAAGATTGGTGTTATTCGCGTGAAGAACACGAATTAGGAGTTCATGCGCTCGCCGTACCAATTTATGGACAAGACTTTAAAGTGGTTGCAGCTTTAAATATTGTTTCTCCAACTATGAAAACAACTGAAGAATATTTAATTCAACATATTCTGCCTTTATTGCAAGAGACTTCGCGGGATTTGAGACAAGTTCTTTAAATCTTGCTTAGGCTATTTTATAGGGTTAATTTTATTGTTTGCTTAGGCTATTTGGATAGAATGAATGATCCCAAATAAATGCTTAGGCTATTTCTAGAAGTAGTTGAAAGGAATTTTCAAATAACGAATGCCGTTTGATTCTGGTTCCGGAAAGTTTCCACCGTTCATATTAATTTGAATTGAAGGCAGAATTAATTTTGGCATTGCCAAAGTAGCATCTCTTTCTTGACGCATTTTGATGAATGATTCTTTAGAAACTTGTCGATTTAAATGAATATTGCTTTGCTTTTGAGTTTTTATATCTGTTTGACAGATATATTCATCACGGCCTTCGGGCTTATAGTCATGGCATAAGAACATACGCATGTCGTCGGGAAGTGTATAAAGTTTTTGTACCGAATCATAAAGCTCAGCAGCACTTCCTTTAGGGAAGTCGCATCTCGCTGAGCCATAATCAGGCATAAATAAAGTATCACCTACAAAAATAGCATCGGCAATCACATAGCTTAAGCAAGCTGGCGTATGCCCTGATGTAGGAATGTTATAGGCTTCTATCTCCCCTATTTTAAAATATTCATAATCTTCAAACAAATAATCAAAGGGCTGATTTTCATTAAATTTCTTAAAATCAAAATTATAGATAGCCGAAAATGTTTCTTGTACTATCGAGATTTTTTGACTAATCGCAATTGTACCGCCCAATTTAGATTTTAAATATTGAGCCGCAGTCATATGGTCGGCATGTACATGGGTTTCTAAAATCCATTGTACTTTAAAGTTTTGCGCCAAGACATAATCGACGATCAGATCAGCATTGGATGTTTTTGTAGTGGCCGAAGCTGCATCATAGTCAAGCACGCTATCAATAATAGCGCATTGAAGAGTCGCTAAATCCGCAACAACATAGCTAAAAGTATTGGTGTTTTCATCAAAAAAATCTTTTACTAGAGGTTGTTGCATAGGCTTAATTTCCTTTATTTAAAATTCGGTAAATAAACATTCCTAATAACATTGCGACAATAAAATAAAGCGCTTCAAAATGCCCTAATCCAATCAGAGTTAAAGCGGGCGCTGGACATATACCTGCTATTCCCCAGCCTATACCGAAAATAAAAGCACCCACAATTAACCTTTGGTCAATCTGTGTATTCGTTGGTAATTGAATTTGTTCATTAAAGAGTGTTTTAGGAGTTTTTATAGCCTTTTGAAATGGAATAAATGCCACAGCAATAGCACCTAACATTACAAACATTAAGCTAATATCCCACTGCCCAAAAATATCTAAAAAACCTAATACCTTTTCTGGATTAGACATGCCAGAGATCATTAAACCTAATGAAAATAAGCTACCAAATAAAAAAGCAAAAATGTTTTTCATAGGATTACCCCATCACATGACGAATGATATAAACCGTTAACATGCTAGCAAACATAAAAACTGCTGTCGCTATCATCGAACGTTTTGATAACCTGCTCATACCACAAATACCATGGCCACTTGTACAACCCGACCCTAACCGTGTTCCAAAACCAACAAGCACCCCCGCCAGAATGAGCGCAAATGTATTGGCTTTAATTTCAATTTCGGGCTGAAAAAAATAACCATATATGAAAGGTGTAATCACAAGTCCTGCAATGAACCAGAATGCAGAACTTTTAAAAGTATCTTTAGTAGGATTAATGATTTGAGCAAGCAATCCACTAATTCCGGCTATACGACCATTTATATATAAATATCCAACTGTTGCGATGCCGAGTAATAAACCACCCAAAAAGGCATAGACAATATTTGACATATAACCACTCTTAACAATATATGTTTTTATAATTTGTATTATACGCTGATTCTTTTAGAAATACTTAAAATAAAACTCTTAAATGTATAATTCCTCTTAACAAGAAAAAGCCCCAAGATTTTGGGGCTTTTATCATTAAATTAGATCTTTAATGCCTAATTGTTCAGGTAACTTTTCCATAACCTTATTCAATCTATTATTTGCTGGAGAGATACAACCTGTGTAATGGCTTAATTTAGTTTCTGTGCCATTAGGTTGAATCCAAGTAATGTAATAGCTAGACATGTCGGTCGCTGTTTGCTGGCAACCCGCAGTTTTTGATTGTGTACCTGTTTCAGGGCGATAAGTTTTTAGATCATCTGCAAGTTTTTTATAATCTTTTACGCTACCTTGAATTTCTTTAACGCCTATAGCCTTAGTGTATTGTTTACCTTCAAAGCGAATTAAACCTGTAGGTGTTACTTCTACAGAATAAATCGGACATGCGCCAAAACATGGGCTAGAAGCATAGCGAATTGTCTCTTGTGTATTCGGTGCCTGCTGAACAGAAGCACAACCCATCAAAGCTAAACCAGATAAAGTTGCAAGAACCAAAAATCTCATTACATCACCTATTATTATCAAGTGGCTTTAATTTATCAAATCATACACTTCTTGTCATTAAAGACTAATTTTTGTGATTTTATTCATTATTTAACTTTTAATTTTACTTAGGCTATTGAGCAAGATAAAAGAATTTTCTTTCATCCATAAAAAAAGGCCCATCTTTCGATGAGCCTTAAGCCATAAAAGCTTAAATTCCTGAAATACAAATTATTACTGGATAGTAATAATCTGCGTCGACCATTCTAGCGCAACCCAATAAATTATATAAATATAATATAAGTATATATTTAAGCTCGTTTTTCCAACAAAAAACACCGTATTTTTAAAGTTTAAAACTTAATAATGTTTATTTTTAATTAAAATTCACAATGTTAAGTTAAACAAAACTTAATAAAAGTTAAGGTTTTATTTATAGGTAAAACATCCTAAGAAACTGGTCAATAGTTAAGCTATATCTAGCGTTCAGGTTGAATTGACCATAAGGCTATTTTAAGTTTAGCAACAACATCAAGCACTTTTTTACTATTTGGTAAAGCTATCTAGTTAAAAATATAGAATTTACTTTCACTCTTTTATATAAAAAATATATTAAAGAGTAAGGCAAAAGAGAAATACTCTCTTTTGCCTTTCTTAATTATTGTTCTAAGCTATAAGCGATCACATAATCACCATGATCAGGTGATTGACGTGCTCCACCTGCGGTAACAACCACATACTGTTTACCTGTTTTAGGTGAAACATAGCTTATTGGTGTTCCTTGGCTACCTACTGGCATGCGTGATTTCCACAGTTCCTTACCTGTAGATGAATCAAATGCACGTAAGTAGTAATCTTGTGTTGCAGCAAAGAAAACCAAGCCACCTTGAGTTGCCATCGGCCCGCCAATTGTTGGCATACCAATCGGTGCCTTTAAGCCCATCTTAATACCCATCGGCCCAGTATCTTCCACTGTACCTAATGGTACTTGCCATGCAACTTGACGAGTTTTCATGTCAATTGCAGTCATGGTGCCAAATGGTGGTTTTTGACAAGGAATACTTAGAGCCGACATAAAGCGGTTTTTATTCACTTTATATGGTGTACCTTTCATTGGTACAGCTCCCATACCTGTGTTTACTTTCTCTCCACCATTGGCCTGAATCTTAATATCTTCAGGAGTTTGCTCCATCAATTGAATCCACAAACCAAGGCGCATATCGTTCACGAACATATAACGATGAGTCGGGTCAAAAGCGATGCTACCCCAGTTCATACCACCCAACGAACCTGGGAAGCTTAATGAAACATCAGTACCTGGTGCAGTAAATAAGCCTTCGTAACGCATTGACTTGAAGTTAATACGACACATCAGTTGATCAAACGGCGTTGCGCCCCACATATCTGATTCAGTTAAAGTCTGATTACCAATTTGAGGCATTTCAACTGAACGAGGTTGAGTTAAGCTGTATTGTTCACCCGGAATATTGGCAGGTTTAACTGGTTGTTCAATCACTTTAGTCAGTGGTTTACCCGTTACACGGTCAAGAACAAAGAATTGGCCTGATTTGGTTCCAATGACAACAGCTGGTTTAGTCGTACCATCTTTTAATGGGAAGTCGACTAGACTCGGTTGCATTGGTAAGTCAAAGTCCCATAAATCGTTATGAACAGTTTGATATACCCACTTCTCTTTACCTGTTGTCGCATCAAGTGCTAACACAGAAGTATTGTATTTGTGATCTAATGGATTACGGTTACCCCCCCAAATGTCGACAGATGAACTACCCATAGGTAAGAACACCGTATTCATTTGCGGGTCATATGACATTGCAGCCCATGAGTTTGCCGAACTACGTTTATAGGTTTCACCCGGTTTAAGAACATAGTTAGGATTTGGATTACGCGGGTCAAATGCCCAGCGAAGTTTACCCGTAATCACGTCATAACCACGAATAACACCACCTGGCATATCTGCGGCTACGTTGTCGGCAATACGGCTACCCACCACAATGGTTGTACCCGCAATAGTCGGTGCAGAAGTTACTTCAAAACGTGGCGCTTTTGTTCCAGCCCCAAGACCTTCTAGCAAATCAACCGTTCCATTTACACCAAAATCAGCACAGCGCTGACCGTTATCTGCATTCACTGCAATTAAACGACCATCAGGTGTATTGGTATATACACGGCGTGGACATGCCGTATTGGTTGCAACCGCAGTTACTGCATTTGCACCAGCTAAAGTTGGTTGTACAAGCGGTTTTGTTGAATCAAAGTATGCAACACCGCGGCAACGTTCCCAAGCATCGGCTGTAGAGTTCACCTCAGCTTTCCAGAGTTGTTTGCCCGAGTCGGCATCTATCGCAAAAATGTTGTTATGTGGTGTACATAAAAACACTTTATTTCCAACTTGTAGCGGAGTCATTTGGTCTTCGGCACCATTACCGCTACCCGTTGTAAAGTCGCCCGTTCTAAAGCGCCAAGCTTCTTTTAATTTATGAACGTTATCTCGGTTAATTTGATCGAGAGCAACAAAGCGGCTACCACCTGCATCATTACCATAATTTTCCCAATTTACCTGTTTTTTTGCAGGATCAACTGGTACTAGAGGTAGTTTTTCACCTGAACTTGCTACTGTTGGATGTGGTTGGAACATTTGATAGAGCGCAATCAACATTCCCACAACAACTAATCCACCTACCGCATAGGATGAAGATGCCAAACTCGTTTGAAATTGGTAACGTCGGATTGAAGGCAAAGTAAATAGCAAGGCAGCAAAAAGACCAGCAGGAAACATTAAGCGCGAAAATAACGGCCAAAATTCCCATCCAGCATCAACAAATGACCAAATTACGGTACCAACAAAAACAGCCGCAAAAATCCAGACACCTAGCGCTTTTTTTCGGAAAATACTAATTGCAGAAATGGTAATAAATAATCCTGCTATAAGAAAATACCAAGAACCACCAAGAGATACTAGCTTTCCACCACCTACGATGTAAAAAACACCAGTAGCCAATAAAACTAGACCTAATATAAAACACCATATTTTGAATAAGATATGAAACTTAGAATCTGACTCAGACATAGATCCTACTCCACATATACTGAACCCGAATAGTTCAAGCATTTGGGCCAGTTAAACTATGTCTAACCAGCCATCAATATTGTTAAAAATTGACTTTCACACTAAGACCAGCCACCCAAGCATCATCAACTTCTTTTACACCAGCAGGTTGATGAATATATTGAATGTTTGGACGTAACATGACGGCCGGAGACCATTGATAGGTATAGTTCAACTCGACATTTAACTCGTCGTCTTGAATTGGAATATAATCAGATGCAATCGAATCATAGCTATAGTATCCACGACTTTCATTTGTTGCGATCTGCTTATCTTTAGCGCGATCATTGACTACATAATTGGCAATACCAAAACCAATCGAATCATTTGGGCGGCTATCAAACGGTCCCTTATACCAAAGAGCAAGCTGTTGCGTACTTTGAACAAAAGTCGTTGCTTTATCATTTACAACGCCGTTAAAACTGATATATAAACCGCGTTTCGGATCTTGGCCATTATTCGTAAGTTGTTGCTGTGCATTAAGCCAGAAACTTTGTTTTCCATCATGAACCTTACCCGCAGTTTTAATATCATTGGCTTCTGCAGTTGAATACAGTGCACCTACTTTATATTCACCCGGCAAGCCATTAAAGGCAGCAAGTTTTGGTTTCCATGCAAGTTCAACTGGTATGGTTGCACCCTTGACGTTGTTCATATCCAGATTAAAACCATCACTGTTTGATTCGGTTTTAATGTTGTCTGGATTTACTTCATAAACACCGACACCCAAAGTCCACTCAGGCGCAAATTGATATTTAACGTTTGCAGCCCAAACACCAACTGGTGAGTTGTACCAAATTGAACCAATTGATTTTCCTAGCTGCCCACCGCAAAGCAATAAGTTCTGAAATTCACATTGAGAACTGTTAAAGTCCTCTGACATTCCCATACGGCCAAATTTGACCTGTACAGTATTATCAACAAAGCCCTTCTTCACCCATGCTTGGGATAAACGCCAGATTTTACCGCGACCATAAATTTCTTGAGCATTGCCCAATTGGCTAGAACGTGGGTCTTTAATACGCTCGAGAGTTAATGCATTACCATCACGTTTGGTCACGACTAAATTGACTGTTGTATCTTTCCACCCAGCAATTTTTTCTAAATCGAGGTTTGCACCTAAAGAAAGTTGTGCAGCATTTTCAAAAGTATTGCTGTCGTTGTAACCACCATCTAAATTTGTGGCACTTTGGCTCATAATAGAAGCTGTAAATTTATAGCCCTGCTGCTCTAATTGCTGGCGTTTTCCATTCCAGTCACCTAGCAACCATTGACGGTCTTGTGACCAAGGCTCATTCGCGAGCGCAAATTGGCTACCTAATACAGCGAGCGTTAAAACACTCAGTTTCATTAAATTTGACATTTCAAGTCCCTTTTATCATTTCTATATTTCTATGCTGCGCCTCATATGAGGCGCTTTCCTTATTGTTATTTAACACTTGTAAAACCAAGCTCAGATGTTGCGCCAAAACGATCAGTAATATTCGCTGTAATTGAGGCAACTTTTACAGTCGGCTTCCAATTCGCTTTTGCGATCCCTTGTGCATCTGTAGCAACAGTTATTGCTCCTAAATATTGCTCAGCTTCTTTTGATGACGCATTTTGATTACCAAAAAATTCAACTTGATAGCGTTGATTTGGCAAGCCATTGACTTCTACAACAACTGAACCTTTATTTGCAGTTAATTTAGGAGCTTTAATACCCTGATTAGGTTGAGCATTACAGCCTTGTTCATTTGGCTGAGTACATGTTTTTTGTTGTTTAGATGGGTCAACAACCACACCGCCACCACGAGAACCTACAAATCCTGCATGTTCAAGTGCAGGCACAGCAAATACAATTGCACCCAAACGCTGATCTGGTACACATGAACCACCCGCTTCACAGCGTTTAATATCTTTACCATTGTCCCAAATCAGGTTTTTAGTCAATGTAATTTTTGCATTTGCATCTTTTTCAGAGCGGATGGCTACACCAATACGGTTACCGTGTACTTTATTGCTATCAAGAATGTTGCCATCACCCGTCATATTGAAACCAATCGAGTTATTGGTCATTTCGTTATAGGCGATATAGTTACGCTTACCCCAGTTAATCTGTAAGCCATCCGAGTAGTTTTCGAATTTATTACCAACTACCGCATTATCATTACCCCACAAAATTTCAATACCTTGTGATGGTTCTGGGTTTGCTTTGGTTGAAACAAAATGGTTATTCGCAATTAAGTTAAACGCAGCACCACGTGTCAGCTCTAGACCATCACCATTGTCTTGGAAAATATTGTCTAAAACTTTGTTGTTATTGGTGGTGGTTGCGGTTGGGTTACCTTGACCATCATCACCAGTGAGCATGACACCAGCACCGCCGTAGTTATTACTAATACGGTTGTGTTGGATGAGGTTATTGCTTGAACGGTTAATCAATACCCCAATACAGAAGCGATGGATGTCTAAACCTTTTAAAGTGACATTGTTGACGTCACGCAATACCAATCCCGGTAAAGTCATCGTACGTACATTAGTGCCGTACTGCTCAGGGTTTGCCCCAGGACAAGCTTTTGCACCTTCGCCTTTAATATAATTTGAACCATCAATTGCGATGTATTCGCCAGTTTTATCCCACTGTGTACCAATGATTTTGACAGGTGCTTTAATTTCAGGAAGTGCACTATTTAATTTAATCGCATAAGGTGCTTTGCCTACTGCTCGAATCAAAATGTCGCTAGCTTCGCTTGGGTTTGCATTGGCTTGTTCAATTGCCCAGCGTAAAGAGCCTTTATTGCTATCGTCTTGATAACGATCAACAACATAAGTTTGAGCCGCAGCTATGCCTGAAACCATCAAACCTAATGCAAGAGTAGTTAAACGTAATGTATTCATTTCATCATATCCTTATGATTTATGGGTTTGTTGGTTGAACGGTTTGTAAAATCTGTTTGAGCTTAGTCACATCAATTTGACCCGGTGCAGAAGCCTGACCAATCATGCCAAAGCTATAACTTCCGCCCATGTTGGCAGTCGCAACACGAGAAATCGTACCTAGTTGCCCCATTGACATCGTCAATAAAGGTTTAGTGGTTTGGTGACTTACTTTTAAAGTTGCGTTCATTAAAGTGAAAACATCTTGTTTAGATTTTGGCATTACGGCAATTTTGAGAATATCTGCCCCCATTTGATCTTGTTTTAACAAGCGTTTTTCAATTTCATCTTGGCTTGGTGTTTTTTGGAAGTCATGATTAGACATAACAATCAGCACTTTCTTTTGATGTGCTTTTTGAACAATTTCTGAAACTACTTTTTGATCACGGAACATTTCAACATCTAACCAGTCCATGAACGGATTCTTTAAATAAGCCTGATAAGTCTTACCATAATCCACATCACTAATTTCAAGCTGGCCACCTTCGTTTTTGGTACGAATTGTGGCGATCATTGGCTTATTGCCTAAAATCTTTTTTAACTCATGCCCCAAAGCAATCACTTGTTTTGTATCACTCGCAAAACTGAGTAAATCGATACGAAACTCTGCCAAATCAGCATCTGCCGTATTTGCAATGACTTGAGCTTGTGCCAAAGCTTGTTCTTTGGTTTTTGCGGTAATCGGAACAATCGTTTTAACAGCTGTAGCGGCAGGTTGTGTTTGAGCGGCTAAAGCAACAGGTTCAGCATTCACCTGTGCTGTAAAAAATGGGAGTGCAAGCAAACTGAGGCTTAATAATGTTTTCATGTTCATATCGTTCATCCTTAAAAAGGCTACACGCATCCTTGAATAATCAGGTGTAGCCTTAGGTGTTTCTTAAATATCAAAAAATACAGTTTCGTCATCACCTTGAATACGAATATCAAAGCGGTAAACAACTTCACCATTTTCTTCAAAACGTTTTGCAATAAGTGTTTGGCGACGTGGCGCCCATTCAATGCTATTTAGAATTGGGTCGTTAGCATTTGCTTCAGCTTCATCTTCAAAATAAACACGTGTATGAAGACCTAAGTTAATACCGCGAGCGAAGATGACTAATGCAATATGAGGTGCTTGAGTTGAACCTTTACGGCCTGCTGTCGCGCCCGGCTTAATTGTATTAAAGCTCCAAACACCCGTTTCAAAGTCTGCACCTGTACGGCCCCAACCTTGAAATGCAGGATCAGCTTTTTGCTCACGCGTATCTGCCTGACTTGGGTAAATACCATTCGCATCGGCTTGCCAAATTTCGATCAGCACATCGCGTAGCGGTAAACCTAATCCGTCAAACACTTGGCCTTCAAGACGAATACGCTCACCTTTGGTCTGATCTTGTACTAACTGGTTATTAAAGTTGTTTTCAAACACTTCAATATTTGCTTGTTGTGGCAATAGCCCAATGTGAACGTAAGGTCCACCTGTTTGAGACGGAGTTTCTTTTAGTTCCTGAAAATTCCAGTTATTCATGCTCGTGCTTCCGATTAAGTCAATTCGTTTTCGAAGTAAGTCGCTCGACGGCCACGTAAAGTGATGTCAAAACGGTAACAACGGCTATCAGCTTCGATAAAGTTGTTTTTATCTTCTAGTGCAATCAAGGCACGACGTTGATCTTCAGAAGGAATTGTTTTTAAGATTGGGCAAGTGTCAATGAGCGTATCGCCTTCAAAATAAAACTGCGAAATTAGGCGCTGAGCCCAACCATCAGCAATTAAAGAGAAATGAATATGTGCAGGACGCCATTCATTAATACGGTTACGCCATGGGTACGGACCCGGTTTAATGGTACGGAAAATATAAAAACCGTTTTCATCAGTTAAGGTACGACCACAACCACCAAAGTTAGGATCCATTGCACCAATAAACTTGTCGTTTGGATGACGGTAACGACCAGAAGCATTGGCTTGCCATACTTCTAGAAGTGCATTTTTTACAGGACGACCAAATTGGTCACGAACATAGCCATGAACAATGACACGCTCACCAATTGGCAAACCATCTTTGGCATAGTTCAAAATCAAATCGTTATCTTTTGGGCCAAACAGATTTGAAGAAAAATGCGGTGCAGTAACTTCAGTTAAAGTCTCATTAATTGAGATCAATGCATTTTTTGGCGAACGTAATACACTTGTTTTATAACCTGGCGTATACGCTGGTGGATGGTCATCTGTATTACGTTGGGCATAAGCACCCCAGCTATGTTGTGACATCTTTATCTCCTTAATCCTGTTCTTTCGCTGCAATTGGGTTTACTTCTATCCCCAACTCTTTAAAGACTTCTTCAGCCATATGCATTGCAGCGTTTGCAGCAGGTAAACCTGCATAGAGTGAACTGTGTAAGATCAGCTCTTTTAAATCTTCTTTAGTTACGCCATTGTTGAAGCAAGCACGTAAATGCATGCGTAGTTCATCTTCACGGCCCAGCGCCAATAAAATTGCGATAGTGACTAAACTACGTGTATGACGTGGAAGGCCTGGACGAGACCACACCTCACCCCATGCGTAACGGCTAATAAAATTTTGAAAATCTTGGTTAAAGTCATTTAAGTTCTGCAAAGACCGACCAACATGCTTTTCACCCAAAACTTCAGTCCGCACCTCAATGCCTTGTTTATAGCGTTGTTCATCATTCATTGTGATAGACCTCTATTAAGTTGCATCGGTATGCGCAACAATTGATTTAACAAATACAGCAACAGCCGCAGCAGTCGCTGGAATTAGTAATAAACTAAGAATGGCGGTAAACGACCAATCATTGCCGAGTAATACAGCACCAATCCAAGCACCAAATACCGCACCAAAACGTCCAATCCCCGTCATCCAAGACACGCCAGTTGCACGGCACTGCGTTGGATAGAAACGAGCGCTTAACGCAGGCATTGAAGATTGCGCACCGTTAATTGCGATACCCGCACAAAGCACCAATACTGCAAGTAATGTTGAGTTTCCTAAGCTTTGACCAACAGCAATCGCAAATAGACCTGCAGCAAAGTAGAAAATAGCAATCACTCGGTTAGGGTTGAATTTGTCCATCGCCCAACCAATAAATAAGGCACTTACCACACCACCGAACTGGAACAATCCACCAATAAATGCAGCCCGCTCCATTGACGCACCCGTTTCACGCATAAGTGTTGGCAACCAGCTTGTAAGCAAGTAAACAACCACCAAGCCCATGAAATAGGTCAACCAAAGCAAAAGCGTTCCTTTCGCATATGGTTTAGAAAACATAATTCCAAAGACATTTTTCTTTTGAGCTGTCTCGGTTTTCTCTTCAGGTACGTGAAACGCAGTCGCATTTTGGATCTGAGCTGGCGCAATATGATTTAAGATTTTGCGTACTTTTTCAGGATTCTTACCTTTCACAATTAAAAAGCGGTAAGACTCAGGTAAAACTAAAATCACTAAAATCATTAAGATCAAAGGTGACCAGCCACCAAGTAAAAATAGACTGTGCCAACCATAAGTCGGGATCAGCCAACTACTGATAAAACCACCGGTTGCCATACCTAAGTTATAACCACAGAACATACAGGTCACGAGTAATGAGCGAATGCGTGTTGGGCAGTATTCAGAAAATAATGTAGTGGCATTTGGCATAGCTGCACCCAAACCAATACCTGTCAAAAAGCGTAAAACGACAAGACTATCTAAGTTGGTTGCATACGCAGATGCTAAAGTAAAACCACCGAACACAAGCATCGAAAAAGCCAGTACGATTTTGCGACCAAAACGGTCAGCTGTTGGGCCAGAAACCAAAGCTCCAATAATCATTCCACCAAGTGCAGCACTCATCACTGGGCCTAACTGAGAGCGATCAACACCCCAGTCTTGAGCCAAAGCTGGAGCGATAAAACCCATTGCAGCAGTATCGATACCATCAGTAAAAATAATTAAGAAACAGATGATTGCGATCATCCATTGATACTTACTGAGTGGAGCATCATTAATTAATGCTTGAGCATCGATACTTTTATTTGGTGCAGCGTAATCCTGAGACGCCATATTTGCCTCCTTAAGGCCAATTCCTTTTAAACTACTAAGCTATTAGATTTGCTGAATAAACCTAGTCAATTCCTGAGTAAATCTTTGCGGTTGCTCAATATTAGAAAGATGAGATGCTTCTAATTTAGCAATTTGACTGTTCTTAATAGCATTCTGCATAAACTCAGCATCTGCTACTGTGGTCACTGGATCTGCCGTTCCTGCAATGAGCAATACTGGAACTTGGATTTGTGTAATTTCATCTCTTAAATCAGCATCTGCTAAAGTACGACAAGCATTGGCATAACCTTGTGCTGGTGTGTTTGCCAGACTTTGAATCGTCGTTTGTGCAACCACATTATGTTGATAGTCGAATTTTTCGCTAAACCAACGTGTGTGCGTGGTTTTAACCAACTCAGCTAAACCATTCTGTTCCACAGACTCAGCACGACTCAACCAAGCCTCCGCCTGACCAATTTTGGCTGCCGAGTTCGCAACCGTAATACTTAAAAAGCGCTCTGGGTAATGGATAGCTAACCAAAGCCCTGTAATTCCGCCCATTGAAATGCCACAAAAATGAGCTTTTTCAATATCTAAGGCATTTAAAATATCAGCAACATCTTCACCTAAATTTTGTAAAGATGTTTCAGCGACCACATCACTTTCGCCATGACCACGTGTATCGTATGTAATGACATTAAAATGACTTTTAAGTTCATCTACTTGTGGCTGCCACATTCCATGATCTGTTCCTAAGGAGTTAGATAACACAAGTGCTGGAGCATCTTTTAAGCCGTCGGTATATATAGCGAGCTGTTTACCTTGTCGATTGGTTATAAACTGTTTCACTTTATGTCTCCTCCTTGTGCTTCTTGCAGAACAGCATCAATCTGTTGCTGAATATTGCCTAAATAGTTTTCTGCTTTAAATATTTCCAAAATTTCTGTTTGACTAAAATGTTCTTTTACTTCATCTAACTGACTAACAACCTCAGATAAATGCTGCTTTTGAGCCACGGCTGTTTTACAAGCTGCTTCAACAACATGATGAGCATTTAAACGTCCAATTTTTGGAGCAAGTGCCATCATCACAGCTTCTGCCATAATTAACCCGTTGGTACACTCAAGGTTCTGTTGCATATGTTCAGCATTCACTTCAAAACCTTGTAAAACTTCACCAGTACGAGTTAATGCTCCAGCACAAAGCTGAAAGATTTCTGGAACTGCTAACCATTCTGCATGCCACGCGCCTAAGCTACGCTCATGTTCCTGTACCATGCTTTGATAAATGCTAGACATAAGTGCTGGTACACGATTCGCCGCGGCTAATACGGATGCTGCCGCAACTGGATTACGCTTATGCGGCATGGTTGATGAACCACCACGACCTTTCGCAGTTGGTTCAAACAACTCTGCAATTTCAGTTTGCATCATGAGCGACCAATCACGTGCCATCTTGCCCGTATTCCCGACAATCATGCCAAGTACACTTGCAATTTCTACAATACGGTCACGCTCACCATGCCATGTACTTGTCGGTACAGTCAGATTCAGTTTTTGGGCAAATGCATTTACCACAAGTGAACCTTGATCTTGCAAAGAAGCTAAAGAACCTACAGCCCCACCTAACTGAGCAGTGAGTACACGTGACTTCATGGCTTGAATACGATCTAAATCACGTTTAAATGTAGAAGCCCAACGAGCAAGCTTGTGTCCCAAAGTAATGGGCAAAGCTTGCTGTAACCATGTACGTCCAATCATGACTTGATGGCGATATTGCTTAGCTTGCTGTAATGCAGTCGCATAGCATTGTTGAAGTTGATCTTCCACAAGGTTCAACGCATCACGGCATTGCAAAATACAAGCTGTGTCTAAAATATCCTGACTTGTTGCACCCCAATGCACATAACGTGAAGCATCTTCATCAACATCTTTAACGATTGCCGTAAGCTGTTTTACAAATGGAATTGCGATATTTCCAGCTAAGCCTGTTGCTACAGCCAAAGCGGAAAAATCAAACTTGTCTAATGCCTGCTCAGCTACTTGTGCAATGGTATTAGCCGCATTTTGAGGAATCACACCAACTTGTGCCTGTGCTTGCGCTAACGCAACTTCAACCTCAATCATGTATTTGATTAAAGATGAGTCACTAAAGATGTCAGTGACGTCTTTTTGGTAAAACAAGCTGGCATATAACTGGCTCATGATTAGACTCTCTCAATAATCAATGCGATGCCTTGCCCCACACCAATACACATTGAACACAAGGCATAACGACCATCCGTTTGTTCAAGCTGGTTTAAGGCTGTAGTTACGAGGCGTGCACCTGAAGCACCAAGTGGATGACCCAATGCAATTGCACCACCGTTTGGATTTACCTTGTTGCTATCATCTGGCAAGCCTAAATCACGGGTCACGGCCAAAGCCTGAGCAGCAAAAGCTTCATTTAGCTCAATTACATCCATTTGCTCTAAAGTCAGGTTGGCTTGTTTAAGTAATTTTTTAATGGCTGGTGCCGGAGCAAAACCCATAATACGTGGTTCTACACCGACCGCTGTTGAAGCAATGATCTTGGCACGTGGTTTGAGGTTGTAAGCTTGAACTGCCTCATCAGAAGCAATAAGTAATGCGGCTGCACCATCATTAATGCCTGAAGCATTACCTGCAGTCACTGAACCATCTGCTTTGACAACAGGTTTAAGTTTGCTTAAGCCTTCAAGTGTGGTTGATGCACGAGGATGCTCATCGGTATCAATCACAACAGCATCACCCTTACGCTGAGGGATTTCAACTGGCACGATTTCTTTAGAAAAAAAGCCTTTGGCTTGCGCGCTTGCGGTGCGTTGTTGGCTCACCAAGGCAAACTGGTCCTGATCTGCACGATTCACGTTAAACTGTTCAGCGACGTTTTCGGCAGTCTGGGGCATGGTATCTACACCATACAATTCTTTAAGTTTAGGGTTAATGAAACGCCAGCCCATGGTGGTATCTTCAATCTTCTGGCTACGGCCAAAGGCACTGTCTGACTTACCCATCACATAGGGTGCACGGCTCATACTTTCCACACCACCAGCAATCACCAAATTCGCTTCACCAGCCTTAATGGCACGAGCAGCAATGGCAATCGCATCGAGTGAAGAACCACATAGACGATTAATGGTGGTTGCGGGCACCTGATACGGTAAACCTGCAAGTAGTGCTGACATACGACCGACATTACGGTTATCTTCACCGGCTTGGTTGGCACAGCCATAAATCACATCATCGACCTGTTCCCAATCTACATTTGGGTTACGCTGCATGAGCGCTTTAATCGGCACAGCACCAAGGTCATCGGCACGGACAGGTGCAAGGCCACTGGCATAACGGCCGAATGGAGTACGGATGGCATCGATGATATAAGCGTTTTT
>NZ_JEXG01000034.1:0-43771 GCF_000581275.1 Acinetobacter sp. 809848 | reverse complement strand
TCCTCATGCTGCACGACTTTTCTTAATTTCTCGTGTGTTAACGAAGTCTGTTTTAGCAGATAAGTTGGGTATTTCACCCCATGAGGTCAACATTCAATTACAACCTAACGGCAAACCTTTTATACAAGGTAGTAAAGCTGTTTATTTCAATCTTAGTCATTCAGCAGACGTTATTGTTCTTGCGGTGACTGAAAAAGGAGAAATAGGAGTTGATGTTGAACGGCTGGACCGTGAGTTCGATTGGATGCGTGTCGATAGTGTGTTAGCGCCAAGTGAAATTGAATGGATTCAGGAAAATGAAAGGATTGATCCATCCACTGTATATCAACGGTTTTTTCAAATATGGACCTTAAAAGAATCCTATATTAAATGTACTGGCGAAGGAATGAGTCGTCATTTAAAGAAGCTCAACTTTCATGTGTTAGCTGAACATATAGAGTTTCTCGATTCAACTCGTGATATTCAAAAGGCAGAAGAATATTATTTCCAAAGCTATGTCTATGATCATAACTTCATCTTTTCTATCTGTTTACAACAAAGATGTAGTCTAGAGCGCTTTAACTTGGATTGTTTTCAATCATTACCCTTTATATCTACGCATCGGATAACACCAATACCCTGCAAATATAACTAGATTAACTCGAAACAATTACTGGTTTAAAAATCTGAGTCTATCAATGAAATACTCGGCCTTGAGCTGAGCTATTCTCAGAATGAATATGCTGTGAATCGATAGAACGTAAAATCATGGGTCGATAAAAAGAAAAAAGCCCCAGTCTTTCGACTAGGGCCTTTTAAATTTGGAGCGGGAAACGAGACTCGAACTCGCGACCCCAACCTTGGCAAGGTTATGCTCTACCAACTGAGCTATTCCCGCATATATAAGCAGTTTTTACTAAAACTTTCTCAAAAAAAACCAATTTGGAGCGGGAAACGAGACTCGAACTCGCGACCCCAACCTTGGCAAGGTTATGCTCTACCAACTGAGCTATTCCCGCATATATAAGCAGTTTTTACTAAAACTTTCTCAAAAAAAACCAATTTGGAGCGGGAAACGAGACTCGAACTCGCGACCCCAACCTTGGCAAGGTTATGCTCTACCAACTGAGCTATTCCCGCGTGCCGCTTATAATACATTAAGCAAAACAAGGGTCAACAACTTTATGCAAATAATTATGCTGATTGCATAAAATAAAAACAGAAATGAGCATTTAGCGGTATTTTTATTGTTAAGTTGCCGAATAAATAGACATTTTGTTTGAAGTCAAAGCATACAAGAGCAACTTTTGTTTGTGTGTAGACAAGGTATACTAGGTGCAAATATACGAATAATCGTAAAAGGAAAAGCTATGAGCCTTGAACAACAGTTGATTGAACGGTTACAAACACTTGCACCTAGCCATTTGGAAGTGATCAATGAGTCTGCCGGGCACGGTGGTTATTTTCCAGGTAAGGAATCTCATTTTAAAGTGATTATAGTGAGCGACGAATTTAATGGATTGCGTTTGGTTCAACGTCATCAAAAAGTATACGCGTTAGCTTCTGATTTGATGAATCCAGGCCAAATTCATGCTTTAGCGATTCATGCTTATTTGCCAAGTGAGTGGCAAGGTCAAGCTCCTGCTAGCCCAGAATGTGCACATGCACCTAAAAGCTAAGGGTTAATTTCATGGATGCACATTTACTCACTAAAATTATTCATATGACTGCAGTAGCTGCCGCACTTATGGTCTTTGTTTTACGCGCTTCAACTCTGTTTATAGGTGTTCAAGGTGAACAACCCAATCCAGCAGGGCGTAAAGTATTAGTTGCCTTACAACATTTGTCATTTACCGTGGTTTTCATTACGGGTGCAATTTTGTTAGTCATGAAAGACTTTCAAGTACAACCGTGGTTTTACGCTAAAATTATTCTATTTTTAGTGTTGTTATCTTCCCTGATGAAAGCCTTTAAAAAAGATGACACTCTTTTGTTGGCACAGCGTCGTGCAGGTTTGGTCATTAGTGCGATTGCATTTATTGCTATTATTATCTTAGTGATTGTGAAACCTGTTTTTGCTTAATTGTTCTACATTCTTTGCCTTTTTGATTAAGCTCTAGGTTAAACTGCGTACAGTAAAATAATATGCAGAGGGAAACATGTTAACTCGTGTGGTGTTTAACCAAAAAGGCGGTGTAGGGAAATCAAGTATTACTGTAAATTTGGCTGCAATTAGTGCCAAACATGGCTTAAGAACATTGGTGATCGATCTTGATCCTCAAGCCAATTCTAGTCAGTATCTTTTAGGTGACGAAGCAACCTATTCTGCTGAAAAATCAATTTTAGAGCCAAATATCGAAAATTTCTTTGATGATGTGTTGGGCAACAATCAACAAAAGGGTTTAATCGGTAACGCATTAGGTTCAATTTTAAAAGCTCCAAGAAATAAAGATCTCGACAGTTTTGTTCATTCAACTCCTTTTGCAAAATTAGATGTGCTTCCAGCAAGTCCTACACTTGGCGCGCTTGAACATGCGCTTGAAAGTAAACATAAAATTTATAAATTACGTGATTCGATTCAAAACTTAGTTGGGCGATATGACCGTATCTATATAGACACACCACCAGCGTTTAACTTTTTTACTCTCTCTGCTCTGATTGCGGCAGATAAAGTACTCATTCCTTTCGACTGTGATGTTTTTTCAAAGCGTGCGTTACAAACATTGATTGAAAATGTTCTCGAAACGCAAGATGATCATAATGATCGCTTGGAAATTGAAGGAATTGTGGTGAATCAATTCCAATCCCAAGCAAAATTACCTCGGGAAGTGGTTCAGCAGTTAAAAGATGAAGGGTTGCCTGTACTCAATAGCATGTTACCGCCTTCGATTTTGATGAAAGAATCGCATCAGAAAAATTTACCTTTGGCCCATTTGGCACCCGAACATAAATTGACTCAAGCTTATGAGACATTGTTTGGTGAGATTGAGCCAAAACGATAAGAGAAAAATGATGAAAGGCTTATATATTGCGCCTTTGGTGGCAGCCACTTTACTCCTTGGCGCTTGTGCTACAACGGTAAAACCGACTTATGTGTCTCCGACACAATATCAATCTTTGAGCTGCCAACAGCTACAAAGTGAATATAACCGTATTCAGCAATATATCGACAATGGCGTGCAAACTCCAAAAAGTACAGGTATGGGTGTTGGTCTTGGACTCGGTGGTGGCTGGGGACGAGGTGGTTGGGGATTCGGTCCATCTATTTCTGTAAATATGGGACAGTCTTCTTCAACGAAAAACACCGAACTTTCACGTGTTTTAGGCCAACAAGAAGCAATTGTTCAGGCTGCTCAGTTCAAGAATTGTCCAATAATTGTTCGTAAAAAGGCCAATTAATAGTCAGCTTTGCATCACAATATGCTAACTAAGGCATGTTGTGATGAATAAAGTTTAGCAAAATGTTTCATAATAAAATTAATATAAATAAGTGGTTTATCAATTTTTAAGCTTCCAAAATTCTGTATTTTCTGTAATCAAAAAGCCTTATAAACTTGCTATATTTTGCCTGTTTCGTTTAAGGTGGCCCCATCTTGGATATTATGGAAACTTTATGATTGAGAGTTGGTTTTTTGTATTGGCAATGTTGGCTGTTTTGCTCATTCCAGGGCCGACAAATGCTTTACTTGCAACCGCTGCTCATTCTCAAGGTTTATCTAAAGCGTTTTGGCTTATTCCTATGGAATGGTTAGGCTATGCCTACGGTATTAGCTTTTGGGCTGTGTTTATTCATTTGGCAGCACCAGTTTGGCCTGCGTTATTGCTCATTTTACATATTACAAGTGTGGCATATGTGTTCTGGATGGCATTCCGATTATGGAAAACCACCCATTTACAACAATTTAGTCAAACTCACCGTAACATTCGCCCACGTCAATTATTCTTCTCAACCTTAAAAAATCCGAAATCCTTACTTTTTGCTGCAGGTATTTTCCCTGCCGAAACATGGAATTCGCCTGAAAATTGTCTAATAGTATTTGGTGTTTTTACATTGACGCTCATTCCAGCTGCGAGTTTCTGGATGATTTTTGGACGTGCACTATTAACGGGCCCAGTACAAAAAATAAAAGCCGATCATTTATATAAAGGATCGGCTATGTTGCTTATTTTATGTATGCTTCCAGTGGTATTCCGTTTCTTCTAAATTAAGCCTTAAGCATTGGTTTTCCGGCTTTTTAGCTTTTCACGTATAAAGCCGATGATGCCCGGTAAAACGCTAATAATAATGATGCCAAAAATAAGATGAGTGAAGTTATCTTTAACGATTGGCATATTTCCAAATAGATAGCCCAACGCCACAAAAGAAGCGACCCAACAAAATGCCCCAATCACATTATAAGTTAAGAAAAACTTATAGTTCATGCTGCCAGCACCCGCAACAAAAGGGGCAAAAGTACGGGCAAATGGAACAAAGCGAGCAAAAATAATTGTTTTGCCACCATGACGAGCAAAGAATTCTTGAGTTTTAATTAAATGCTGCTTATTAATGAATCGTGAATTCATTTCAAATACACGTGGACCGATAAAACGACCAATATGGTAGTTCACTGTATCGCCTAAAACGGCAGCAATGAAGAGTAGAGCACCCAATAACCATGGATCCATCGCACCTGTAGATGCTGCTAAAGCACCAGCTGCAAATAGTAAACTATCTCCTGGTAAAAACGGCATAACCACTAAACCGGTTTCGACAAAGATAATTAAAAATAAAATGCCATAAATCCACGTCCCGTAATTTGTAATAAACTCGGCGAGATGTTGATCAACGTGTAGAATAAAATCAAGAAGTTCCATGAGATGATTAAGTGGTAAACCGTGCTCAAATCCTAGCAGTGACCCTATAGAAAGTCAGTATAAAACATCAAAAATATACAAATTGATCATCCTGTTTGTGCAACGATATATATGGATTTTGAGTATTTAATTATCAATGTCCCAAACCTAGAATGAGCTCATCAATAAATAAGCATTTAAATAAAGGTGGCAAAATGTTTAATCCAAATGTAGTGGTCAAAAATATCGTAACGCAATCAGGCGCGGACAGTTTTATTAGTCTTATTGCTCGTCTTCTTATGGCTTATATCTTCCTTGTTGCTGGTTGGGGGAAAATTACCGGTTATGCAGCAACTGCAGGATATATGGAAGCAATGGGTGTACCAGGTGGAATTCTTCCTTTAGTTATCTTGGTTGAGTTTGGTGGTGGTTTAGCCTTGTTATTTGGTTTCCAAGCACGCTTTGCAGCTTTCGGTCTTGGTATCTTCAGTATTTTAACCGCATTCTTGTTCCACCAAGGTGGGGCTGATGCAGCGGCACAATACAATAATGGCATCCACTATGAAAAACTTAGCAATGGCAGGTGGTTTATTCTTCCTAATGCTTCATGGTGCTGGCCGTATTAGTTTGGATCATGCAATCGAGAAATAATATTCAAGACAAAATAAAAACCGGATGAGCAATTCATCCGGTTTTTTTTATTTCTTTATTTTAAAAATTAAAGCATAAATTGGATTTGCAATTCACCAACCACGAAACCAAGAACTGCGCCGACTGCAATCAAGGCCCACTCATCTTCTTTAAATGCAGGACGTAACATCCCTTCAAATTCAGAAGGTGTTAATTTTTGCATACGTTCAATGAGTGTGCTACGAATATTCATTGCATCTTCTGCATAAGACTCTACATATTTCATCGTCTCTGGAAGCTGTTGCATAATACGTTCAGCAACTTGTGATTTCATATTCTGATATTTTTCTCCGCCAATTGCATATACAACTAACGGACGAATAACCCCAGCTTGCATATCAATTTCTTGTTTGACATGGCGGTTAACCAGATCAATAACACGCGCAGAATGTGTACCCGAAAATAACTCTTCCATCATGTGACGTGAAGTTAAAAGCTGTTTAGAAATTAAAGCTGCATAGTCAGCTGCAACTTCATTTTGACGTTTAATAAACAGACCTTGCCATGTGTAACCCAATATCTTTTTGGGATAAAGTGGTCTAAACATCATTTGCAGTGCAATCCAGTCACTGAAGAAACCCACAAAACCACCAAACAAAGGTAGCATCCAAGGATATTTTCCTTGAGTGACAATCCAGCACAGCATCTGAACCACACCAATACCGAAGCCAAATACGAAACCTACATTACTGAAAAATTTAAATTCTTGTTTCCCTACACGTTTAAAAATATTGTTGAGCAAACGTTTATCTTTAAGCAAGTTGCTGATAACAAGATGTTTAATATCAAAGTATCGATTCACATCACGTTGTACTTCGCTCATGATGTGTTCAACAATTTCTGGTGCTTTGGATTGCACACGACGGATGAGTCTTTGGCGAGCAAATTCTGGCATGCCTTCCCATAAACCAGGCTGATACTCTTGAGCAACGTCACGGGTAATATCTTCAGCCGCTGCAAGTAGGGGTTTTTCTATTTCTTTGGCAATACGTTTAGGATCTAGGCGTGCAAAAATTTCTTCAGGCTTAATGAGCTTTGCTGTCATGAGCTCAACAGCAATGGTTGCCATTTTCTCGGCTTTGCGAGGCACAATGCCTTGCCAACCCAAAAATGGTTTAATACCTTTAAATTCAAGTGGTGAAAACATCATCTGGATGGCGACCACCTTGGTGATATAGCCAATTAAACCACTCATAAAAGGAATAGAGACATACAACCAAAAATGTTGCTGGAAATCTGCAATCATAGTTTGAAGCATTGTTGTTCCTTAGATTTCTATTGATTTTGATAGGGGGCAACAAGCCATAAAAATGGATAATTGTTTAAGCACAGACAAATATCGCTTATGGTATTTACCTTTCCATGGTAATGCCTGTTTTATCGGCTCATCTTAACATCAAATCCAAGACGATGTTGCATAGAATGTGATGAATTTATCAATACACATGGAGTTTTTAAGCGTAACCCATACAGTTGATAAATATAAGTAAATTTTGATTTATATCAAACAATTCAATTATAGAAATGATTCTGATATGAAAAAAATAAGATATATGATGATTTGCGGTGCGTCCAAGCGCGAAAAATGTTAAAATGGCGCGCTTAATTCTTTTGCCATTTAGTGGTTTGTCATGACTACCAATACTCAAATTACTGAAGATCGTATCCTGATTCTGGATTTCGGCTCTCAATATAGTCAGCTCATTGCACGTCGTGTACGTGAAGCTGGTGTTTACTCTGAAATGTATGCTTTTGATATGTCTGAAGAAGACATTCGTGCTTTTAAGCCAAATGGCATTATTTTGTCAGGTGGACCTGAGAGTGTGCATGAAGAAGGTAGCCCTCGCGCACCACAAGTAGTGTTTGAGTTAGGCGTTCCAGTATTGGGTATTTGCTATGGCTTGCAAACCATGTCTGAACAGTTAGGCGGTAAAGTTGAGCCGGGTACTGTACATGAGTTTGGTTATGCCGAAGTTGATATCGTTAAACGCGATCAACTGATTGGTAACTTACAAGACCGTGAAAACCAACTTCATGTTTGGATGAGTCATGGTGACAAAGTTAGCCAGATTCCAGAAGGCTTTACCATTACTGCAAGCACACCAAGCTGTCCAGTTGCTGCTGTAAGTGATGAAGCGCGTCGTTTTTATGGCGTGCAATTCCACCCAGAAGTAACACACACGGCAAAAGGTGAAGAGTTACTTGCAAACTTCGTTCATAAAATTTGTGGATGTGGCGGTCTTTGGACGCCTGAACACATCATTGATTTACGTGTAGAACAATTACGTGAACAAATCGGTAATGAAAAAGTTCTTTTAGGTCTTTCTGGTGGTGTTGACTCATCTGTCGTTGCTGCGCTTTTACACAAAGCAATTGGCGACCAGTTAACATGTGTATTTGTTGATAATGGTTTACTTCGTTTAAACGAAGGTGATCAAGTGATGCAAATGTTTGCTGAAAACATGGGTATCCGTGTTATTCGTGCAGATGCTGAACAACGTTTCTTAACTGCATTGGCTGGTGAAGTTGATCCAGAGAAAAAACGTAAAATCATTGGCCGTGAATTCATTGAGGTATTTGCTGAAGAAGCACGTAAACTTGATGGCGTGAAATTCTTGGCACAAGGTACGATTTACCCAGACGTAATCGAATCTGCTGCAAGCAAACAAGGTAAAGCACACGTAATTAAATCACACCACAACGTGGGTGGTTTACCAGAAGATTTAGCATTTGAATTGGTAGAACCTTTACGCGACTTGTTCAAAGACGAAGTTCGTAAATTAGGTACTACACTTGGCTTGCCACATAGCATGATTTACCGCCATCCATTCCCGGGCCCTGGTTTAGGTGTTCGTATTTTGGGTGAAGTGAAGAAGGAATATGCTGATATTCTTCGTCTTGCTGATGACATCTTCATGCAAGAGCTTCGTGACAGCGGTTGGTATGATAAAACTGCTCAAGCATTTGCTGTGTTCCAACCAGTTAAGTCAGTTGGCGTAGTAGGTGACGGTCGTCGTTATGCATGGGTAATTGCGCTTCGTGCAGTTGAAACAGTTGACTTTATGACAGCTCGTTTTGCACATTTGCCATACGAATTAGTTGATAAAATCTCAACACGTATTATGAATGAAATTAAAGATGTATCACGTGTTGTATACGACGTGTCATCTAAACCACCAGCAACGATTGAGTGGGAATAATTTTCCGCTGTTTATTGTTAAAGAAAAGGACGCATTAGCGTCCTTTTTTATTACTTAGCTTTTAAAGCTCAAAATTAATTTTGATAACTATCAAAGCAATAGATCAACTCTTATTACTTTTACTTGATCAAAGATATATTAAGATATATCGTAATATACATAAATTAAACACATTAGAGAATCTTTAGAGATGAAACAACAATCAGAACATCATCGTTCGGGACGCCGTGGAAGACTTTTTGAAGCTGGACGCATGAAACTTTTGGTACTTCATCTCATTCAGCAAAACCCAAAGCATGGCTATGAAATCATTAAAGAAATAAGTGATTTGGTAGGCGATGGCTATACGCCAAGCGCAGGAACAATTTATCCAACATTAACAAGTCTTGAAGAAATGAATTTGATTAATTTGCTGGATGTAGAGCGTAAGCAATATCAAATCACGGAATTTGGGAAGGCTTACTTAACTGAACAACAAGACAAGTTGAACGAGTTATTAGAAAAACTACGCTTAAGACGAGAAATCCACAGTAATGATGAATTAATCGAAATTCACCGTGCAATGGAAAACCTAAAAACAGCCTTGCGTTTGAAGTTGAACTCGGCAGGTTTACAGCAAGAGCACATTTATCAAATTGCCGAAAAAATTGATCAGGCTGCTGTTGCTATTGGGCGGCTATAAATCGACCTTAAACAAGTTGAAATTTTTCAAAGTTATTAATTTTTAAGAGAGAATTTATATATGAAACAACATCAATATCATGTCACGGTACAACACTTAAAAAATGCAAAAGGAGAAGCTTCAACTTATACTGAACGCCTTGAATTCTATGCGGGAAATCATGACGATATTTTTGAAATTGTTGAACGCTTAAAAAAAGCAGATTTTTTTGATGATGAAACAACAAAATCTTTTGGAGTTGGGCTAAAACTTTTTAGTGAGGTTATGCTTGAAAACCGTGACCACCCACTATTTCAAGAGTTTCTCCCACAATTTGGTCAATTTATGAAAAACCTAAAACAGCTCGTTAAAACTCAATCATCTTAAGCTGCTCAATGCAGCTTTAATTTTATGTAATTAACAAATGATTGTCTCATTCATAGCACCCTGTGTATTACTAAAAGACTATATTGAATAATGAGTGTATTGTTAAGATCATTACAACGACTCATTGCAAAAGCATAGGTAAAAGAGAGTAATATCATGAGCAATAATAATGATTACGATATTTCTGATTCAAAGGATTGCGAAAAATTTGCCAATCAGTTTATTCAGGAATTTCCAATTCGCTCTGCTGAAATTGGACAGGGGACAGTCATTAAGCGGGCTTTACCTAGCCGACAAAAACGAATGATTGGTGCGTGGTGTTTCCTAGATCATGCGGGCCCAGTAACTTTTCCGGCGGGTGATGGTTTAGATGTTGGTCCTCATCCTCATATTGGTTTGCAAACCTTCACGTGGATGATTGAAGGCACCATGATGCATACCGATAGTCTAGGCTCAAAACAACTGATTCGACCTAAACAAGTTAATTTAATGACGGCAGGTCACGGAATTTCACATACAGAAGTTGCACCTGATACAGAAACTCAAATGCACGCTGCTCAGCTCTGGATTGCCTTACCAGATGCTAAGCGCAACATGGATCCGAAATTTGAACATTATCCTGAACTGCCTGTTGTTGAGAAAGACGGTCTAGAGTTTACCGTGCTTGTGGGTGAATATTTGGCAACTACTTCTCCAGTAGTTGTACATACACCGTTAGTGGGTGTTGACCTCATTGCTACCGAAGATACTAAAACCCGCATTCCATTAAATCCTGAGTTTGAATATGGTTTTATGGCATTAGATGGTGTTGCCCATGTGAATGGCCATGAGTTAACGGCTGACAACATGGTGGTATTAGATACTGGTCTTAGTGAGATCGAAATTGAAGTAAAGAAAGGGAACCGTGTGCTGTTAGTTGGTGGTGAACCGTTTGAGACTCCAATTTTGCTATGGTGGAACTTTGTTGCACGTACAATGGATGATTTAAAAGAAGCCCGTGAGCAATGGATTAACCATGATGCACGTTTTGGTGAAATTCCAGATTATGTTGGTGCACGTTTAGAAGCCCCTGTTCTTCCAGATCAAATGAGAGCATCAAAATGACAGCAGTAATCGCAAGCAGTAAAGCAAAGCCCCTTGCTGAACAATGGAAGGGCGAAATCACCAGTGGTCGTCACCAATATTTTTGTGATGAGCCAGAAAAGTTAGAAGGGCAAGATCAAGGCCCAGCGCCATATGATTTGCTCACTGGAAGTTTAGCCGCGTGTACGCTCATTACTTTAAGAATGTACGCAAAGCATAAGGGTTATGATTTTGGTGAGTTTTCGGTTGAAATCGATTTTCATACCAATAGAGAACATGAAGAACATATAGAACGTCGTATTGTTTTTAAAGACTTGCCAAACGAAGAGCTTCAACAAAAAATCTTAGCGGTATGCGGTAAAACCCCAGTCACTAAAACTTTGTTACGTAGTTTAGACATTCATACTGTGCTTGTTACAGCGTAAAAATGCTATTTTGTTGAGGTGGATGATTTTATATCCATCCCACAAATGGAATAAAACAGCATGTTCAAATGCTGTTTTTTATGTAAAAAAGAAAAATAAAAGCAGGCAATAACATGATTAGTGTACACCACCTGGAATGTTCGCGATCGTTTCGAATTCTATGGGCTTTAGAAGAGTTGGGCTTAGATTATGATATTCATTATTATCAACGTCTACCTAACTATTCCGCTCCAGAAACATTGAAATGTATTCATCCTTTAGGTAAAGCTCCGATTTTGACTGATGATGAACAAGTCATCGCAGAATCAGCTGTGATTTTAGAATATTTACAGCAGCGTTATGATCAGAAGCAACAATTTAAACCTACAGAGCCACAAGATTTACAGCAGTATATTTACTGGATGCACTATGCAGAAGGTTCACTTATGCCGTTATTAGTCATGACTTTGGTCATGAATAGTGTAAACAAGCATGTGCCATGGTTAATTCAACCAGTAGCTAGAAAAATCACGGAAGGGGTGAAGGCAAATTTTGTTCGCCCACGTATGAAAGATCATATTAGTTTTTTAGAAAACTATTTGGCAGAGCATGAATATTTCGCAGGTGATTTTTCATTTGCTGATATTCAAATGAGTTTCCCACTGGAAGCTTTGCAATCACGTTTGCAAGGGAAATACCCTAATATTCAGGCTTTTTTACATCGTATTCAGCAAAGACCCGCATTTCAGAAAGCGAAACAAAAGGGAATGGGTTCTAATGAAAGGAATTGTGCTGATATTTAAAAGAAAAGGAACAAATATTTGTTCCTTCTTTATTTTCACTTGCGTTTGATCACGATTGAGTCAATGCCACTGTGTTGTAAGGTCTGCTGAGCAGCCAAGGCAGCATCTTGAGTATCATACGGTCCAGAAATAACGCGATACCATGTTTGTCCGTTTTCAGTACTTTTGACTACGTCCGCAGATAAGCCATTTAAAATGATTTCTGCACGGCGGGCATCAGCCTGATCAGGATCGTTATAACTACGAACTTGTAAAATATAGGTAGGTTGCTGAGGAGTTGTAGCTGACTGATTCGGATCAATTCCTACACTTTCAGAGGCGGCTGGTTGAGTGGTACTTGGTGCTTCAACGATCATAGCAGTGCCTTGATTTTTACTTTCAGGGATCGCTTGTTCAGGAATAGGGGTAACCTGTTGTTGAGGCAATAGGTCGTAGAAGCGATAGTCTTTATTAGTATCTTCTTCTTGATAATGTTCAGAAGTAATCTGATTTTTCGCAGGAACAGGTTGCCAAGGTTTCCAAAGCATAAGCATTACAGCGATACATAAGACCGCCAAAATAGCGACAAGTGTCCCTAACCATTTGGGAATTATGGGCTTTTTAGGCTTATTAGGTCTTTCAGATACACCGCGTTGCGTTTTGCCAAACACGTGGATTATTCCTCTGTATTTTGATTGTTTTTTAATTCGAGTTTGAGTCTCGTCTTACGATGCTAAAAACAGTGGTTTGTATTGATATTTTAACTATACAAACCACCGCTTACTATATTGCATGACCTTTAATTTGCTGTCATGCAATATATTTATTACATAGATTCTGGTGCAGATACACCAAGTAATTCTAAACCATTACGAAGCACTTGTTGTACATTGATTGAAAGCAATAAACGGGCTTGTGTAAGCTCTGCATCATCGCTTAATACTTTATGTTCATTGTACCAACCGTGGAATAGGGCAGCTAACTCTTTTAAGTAGTTACCAACCTGATGAGGTTCATATGCATTTGCAGCACGTAATACCGCGTCTGGGTATGCTGCCAGTTTAGCAAGAATCTCAGTTTCTGCATCAAGAGACAAGCGAGCTGCATGTGGACGAGCAGCGTTTACATCGAATTGTAAATCTGTGCTTGCTGCTTTTTCTAACATACGACAAATACGTGCGTGTGCATATTGAATATAGTACACAGCATTGTCTTTACTTTGTGAAACAGCAAGGTCAAGGTCAAAGTCGATGTGTTGTTCACTCTTACGCATTACGTAGTAGAAACGAGCTGCGTCATTGCCCACTTCTTTACGTAAGTCACGTAAAGTCACGAATTGACCTGAACGAGAAGACATTTGAACCATCTCGCCGCCACGCCATAAACTTACGAACTGAACTAAAAGAACAGTCAATTTCTTAGAGTCGTAACCCATTGCATCAATCGCCGCTTTTACGCGAGAAATATAGCCGTGGTGATCAGAACCCCAAATATCGATTAGGTCAGTATAACCACGTTGTAGTTTATTTAAGTGGTATGCAATGTCAGATGCAAAGTAAGTCGTTTGACCATTACGACGCTTAACAACACGGTCTTTTTCATCGCCAAATTCAGTCGATTTAAACCAGATGTTGCCATCTTTTTCATAAAGGAAGCCACGTTGGTCAAGTGTTTCTAAAGCTTCATCAATTTTTGCACTAAGCGATGCTTCACTAAACCATTGGTTGAACGTTACACCAAAGTCAGCAAGGTCATCTTTAATATCATCTAAAATGGCGTGAAGAGCAGCTTGGTGGAATACACGGTAGCCTTCACCTAATAATTGTTGTGAGTTGGCAATAAGGCCATCAATATGCTTTTCTTTATCACCAGATAACACAACTTTGTTGCCTTCGCTATCTAGCTCTTCAGCATATTGCACATCTTCTGGTACGTCTTTATAAACATGTGCAACTTCACGAACGTAAGCATCGCCATCTTTATCAATAATGCCTTGTGCGATTTCTTTAACGTAATCGCCTTGATATGCATTTTTAGGGAATACAAGGTCTTGTCCAAGTAGTTCCAAATAACGTAAATAAGTAGAAGTCGCCAAAATATCCATTTGACGGCCAGCATCATTCACGTAGTACTCACGGTCAACTTTAGCACCTGTTGCTTCAAGTAAATTAGCAACAGTCATACCGTATGCCGCACCACGACCATGACCTACGTGTAGGCTAGACGTTGGGTTTGCAGAAACAAATTCGACTTGAATCTTTTTCGCTGCATTTGCTTGGCTACGACCAAAAATTTCTTTTTGTGCTTGAATTTGATCAAGAATAGCAAAACGCTGGTCTGCATTTAAAAAGAAGTTAATAAATCCGGGTCCTGCGATTTCAGCTTTACTGATATCTGCCACTTCTGGTAATGCAGCGAGAACTTTCTCAGCTAAATCACGTGGTTTCATACCAGCAGCTTTCGAGCCGATCATGGCAATATTAGAAGCAAAGTCGCCATGGCTTCGGTCTTTGGTGCGTGTTAAGTTGCTTGTGTTTTTCCAGTCGGAAGGAAGCACCCCTTCTTGTTGAAGAGTTTGCACTGCATGGTCGAGAGCTGCTTGTATTGCCGTATTCATATCAATCGAAAATAGATGTCGCAGAAAAACGTCAAATATAGCAAATTTCCGATGACTTAGGGGAGGGGATTTAATATTCCAATAATTCTTTATGCAAATTACTGATGATTATTTTTTAAATGAATGTCGGTTGATGAATCGTCTAATTATTCTAGAAATGAAGAATTACAAGCCTTTTGGGTAATTTTAATGAATAAATTATGTGTTTAATTGAATATTATTTCCTGAGGAAATACCTGTTTCCGCTAAATCATATAATTATGGCTTTTAAAGTTGAGAAAATAAAAGAAATTTTTAAAATCATAAAAATATTAAAATACTGATTTTTATTATTTATTTTTAAACATGTTTTAACTAAATAGTGTTTAATTTTAACATCACGGTTTAAAATATCTATTTTGATCGAATTAGGCTTAAGCTTATACGCACAAAGAGTTTTAGAGACCATACAAAACGTGTTTTTCTCTACTCTAAGCTGGAAAATGAGATAGGCAATGATATCAGGACACCCAAGTAAACATCCCCTTTATATTCCATATGCAGGTTTTACACTTTTAGAGTTACCACTCTTAAATAAAGGTTCGGCTTTCACTGAAGAAGAAAGAAGTAACTTTAACTTACACGGTTTACTCCCCCATATTATTGAAACTATTGAAGAGCAGAGCCAGCGCTCTTATCAGCAATATTGCGCTTTTACTGATGATATCAATCGACATATCTATTTGCGTAATATCCAAGATACCAACGAAACCTTGTTCTATCATTTAATCGAAAATCATCTTGAAGAAATGATGCCGATTATTTATACCCCAACAGTGGGTGAAGCATGTCAGCGTTTCTCCGATATCTATCGTCGTCATCGTGGCGTTTTTATTTCATATCCAGATCGTGATGTGATTGATGATATTTTGCAAAACGTAAATAAAAATAATGTAAAAGTGATCGTCATTACTGATGGTGAGCGTATCTTAGGTCTTGGTGACCAAGGCATTGGTGGTATGGGTATTCCTATTGGGAAGCTTTCACTTTACACCGCTTGTGGCGGAATTAGTCCAGCCTATACATTGCCAATCACAATTGATGTGGGGACAAATAATCCACAATTGTTAAATGATCCGATCTATATGGGTTGGCGTCAGCCACGTATTAGTGGTGATGAATATTATGCATTTGTCGATATGGTGATTGAAGCTGTAAAGCGTCGTTGGCCAAAAGCATTAATTCAGTTTGAAGATTTCGCACAAAAAAATGCGATGCCACTTTTAGAAAAATATCGCGATAAGATTTGTTGTTTTAACGATGATATTCAAGGAACAGCAGCGGTATCTGTAGGTAGTTTGATTGCTGCAAGTCGTGCAGCAGGCAAGCAATTAAAAGATCAAACAATTGCTTTCTTAGGCGCGGGCTCTGCGGGATGCGGTATTGCAGAGCAAATTGTTGCGCAAATGGTTGCTGAAGGCCTGACTGATTCTGAAGCACGTGTACGCGTTTATATGGTTGATCGTTTTGGCTTGATTACCGAAAACCAGCCAAACTTATTGGACTTCCAACGCAAATTGGCGCAAAAAGCTGAGGTGGTTGATCAATGGGGCAATATTGAAGAAGTGATTTCACTCCTTGATGTTGTTAAAAATGCTAAGCCTACAGTGTTAATTGGCGTTTCTGGTCAACCGGGTCTCTTCACAGAAGAGATTATTAAAACCATGGCAGCGAATTGTGAACGACCAATTGTCATGCCATTGTCTAACCCAACTTCACGTGTTGAAGCTGTGCCAGCAGATATTGTGGAGTGGACTGAAGGTAGAGCGTTAATCGCAACAGGTAGTCCGTTTGCTCCTGTGAATCATCACGGCAAACTTTATAATATTTCTCAGTGTAATAACTCGTACATTTTCCCGGGCATTGGGCTGGGTGTGGTGGCATCGGGTGCTAAACGCGTTACTGAAAATATGTTAATGGCTTCAAGTAGTGCTTTAGCGAATTGCTCACCTCTACTAAAAGATCCGCAAGCTGATTTATTACCACCTTTAGGGGAAATTCAGCAAGTCTCTAAAGTGATTGCATTTGAAGTTGCGAAAGCTGCCATGGCAGATGGCGTGGCTGTAACGATTAGTGATGACTTACTACAGCAAAAAATAGATCAATCATTCTGGAAACCTGAATACCGCAAATATAAGCGTATTCCTTTCTAAGGTTGAGAACGTAAAAAGAGGAGCTTAAGCTCCTCTTTTTTATTTTAGTCTTCTAAAACTTCTTCTAATAACTCTTCGCTAGGTGCAAAGTAATATGCGCCGTCTAGTGGTGTCACGAAATGCAATAGGCGATCATGGATACCATCTCCACTTGTACCGAACATACGTTTTAGCATGGCATCAATAATGTTCAGGTCCTTGGTGTAGGCAATGAAAAATAAACCTTGATCACCTCGGCCGTCACCATAAGGCAGACTATGACGCAAGATTTCCATTTCTTCGCCTTCATCATCTTCGACAACAGTACGGGCAACGTGGGCATTTTCTGGTTTAACGTCATCATCCAGTTCAATTGACTCAAGCTTAGTACGACCCATGACATTTTCTTGAGCATCAACTTTTAGTTTTTTCCATTTTTCTAAGTTATGTGCATAGCGCTGCGCGAAAATGAAACTGCCATCAGCAAAAACTCCCGCGCTTTCTGGCAATAGGGCTGTTTCTGCGCGGTCATCTGGAAATTGAGGGTTTTCTGTGCCGTCTATAAAGCCTGTAATATCTCGGCCATCAAAATAGCGGAAGCAAACACGCTCATCAAGAACTTCCACTTTATCTTTAATACCTTCAAAAAATGCTTGGCTTAATGCAAAACAAATATCAGAACGCATACTAGCAATATGGATGAGGACATCAGCTGGTACGACTGGCATATTGAATGCGCCGTTTTCTGGTTCAAGTTGTTTAAAGCCAGCAGGAGATTGACTGTAAAGTTGTTTCCAAAGTTCTGGACCAAAAGCGACTGCTGTTTTAATTTGCGCGTCTGAATGCTGAGTAATGAGACGGTCGCGTGTTTCAAACAACGCTTCGAGTTGTTCTTTTAATTCATCAATTGATAAGTCTTTTAAACGAAGAACAATAAATCGGGCATGATCTGATGGCAACGGCAAAATGACAGATTGAGCAGTCATTGGAAGGTATCTCCTCAATTATAATTTAGTATGAGCTTTAATTATTGTGCCTGATGCGAAGAGCGGTTAGTAGTCTATTTCTTGATTTTATTGTTTGAATTCTCATCAATATAGTTTTATAAAACAGTATAATTCCACTTTTATTGTCTATTTTTACTATGTCTTTGCAAGTTTGGTTTGCCTATATGTTGGCCTGTTGGGTCATTAGTGTCTCTCCGGGTGCGGGAGCTATTGCCTCAATGTCGAGTGGTCTAAACTATGGTTTTAGACATGGTTACTGGAATGCAATCGGTTTGCAAGTTGCCTTAGTGCTTCAAATTATGGTGGTGGCAGCAGGTGTTGGGGTCTTATTTGCCACAACTCCTTTAGCTTTTCAGGCCGTTAAGTGGTTTGGCGTAGCTTATTTATTGTATTTGGCCTATTTGCAGTGGACAGCACCTGTAAAAGATATAGAAATTCAACAAGAAAAAAGAGATAAGTCTGCTTTAGCTCTGCTATTAAATGGTTTTGTGGTTAATATTAGCAATCCTAAAGCGATCGTATTTTTATTGGCGGTTTTACCGCAGTTCTTAGATTTAAGTAAGCCTCAATGGATACAATATTTAATTATGGCGGCTACTATGATTACGATCGATTTGATTGTAATGGCTGGATATACGGGGCTGGCATCCAAGGTTTTAAGATTACTTCGATCCCCTAGACAGCAAAAATATTTAAATCGGGGCTTTGCTGTGATGTTTAGCTGTGCGGCTTTATTATTGAGCACAGTTCATCAGGCGTCCTAACTTAGGCCGCCTGTGTCTGATTTTTTAGTTTTTGAGTTATAAAAATAACGGCAAAACTTAATGCCATACATAAAACGATACTAAGACCTGTAGAGATATTAAGTGCTGCACTTGACCATAAACCGACACTAACACCGAGCTGGGCTAACACGAATGCCCAAATAACCATTTGCTTTGGTGAGTTTGCCAATAGACGAGCGCTTAAGGCTGGTATTACGAGTAATGCGCCCATTAGCAAAGAACCTACGGCACGCAAAGCTAAAACTGTAAATAAGGCTAATAACAGCATAAAAATAAGGCGTTGCCAGTTTGCATTCACCCCTTCACTAATTGCGATATCTGGATCAATTGCAAACTGTATTTGTGGCTGCCAAAAACGGTAAAGAATTACGAGTGATATCGCAATAATTAAAGTGAAAACAGGAAGATCTGGCCAATCAATACTCAGTAAATCGCCAAACAAATAACTTAAAAGCTCTGGCCTTAAACTTGGAACATGTTGAATAAATAGTAAACCGCTACAGAGTAATGTCGCTGAACATAAGGCTAGCAGAGCATCATTGGGTAAACGGTTGTCATGTAAGGCCCATAAAACGCCTACCAATAAACCCGCCGTACCTGCAACACCAAGCCATAATGGAAGACTTAAAGCTCCCGCAATAGCTACCCCAAGTAGTGTTCCGTGCGCCATCGTGTCAGCAAAAAAAGACATGCGTCTCCAAAGCATTAAACAACCCAGGGGTGCGGTTAAAAATACTAGCAGAGTTCCCATAATCCATGCGGGTAACAATAATTGTAACCATTCCATCATGGCTTAAGCTTCCGGTTCTGGGTGAATATGAGGACGGTCATTATGAGGGCAGGGGTGTGCAGCATCACCGTGAGCACAATGGTCATGATGATGTTGATAGAAAACCCTTTGAGTTCCAAATATTGCCTGATATTCAGGATGTTGTTGGATATTTTCGGGCAGCCCGCTACAGCAAATATGTTTATTTAAACACACTACACGGTGTGTTCCTTGCATCACCCATTGTAAGTCATGAGAAACAATTAGGATCGCACAACCATATCGTTCTGGCAGGCTACGAACATAATCATAAAGTTCCGCTTCTGACTGAATATCTAGGCCTTGCATGGGTTCATCAAGAACTAAAATATCTGGCTGACGAAGCAGTGCACGAGCCAATAGTACTCTTTGGCGTTCCCCACCTGAAAGTTGTTGTACTTTTGATTGTTGTAACTTTGAAATACCTGTGTCTTGAATAATTTCCTGACGAAGGGCAGGGCTGCATTTTTCTAAATCAAGAAGGTCCTGAACACGTAAAGGAAGGCTGTGTGAAGGATTAAACTTTTGTGGCACATAAGCCATTTTAAGTTTTTTATGATTAATAACACGCCCGCTACTTGGTTGAAGAATACCGAGTAGAACTTTAATTAGTGTTGATTTGCCTGCACCATTGGGTCCAATTAAAGACACAATTTCATTTTGATGTAGGGCAAAATCAACTTTCTTTAATATATCCCGATCATCACGATGAACAGAAACCTGCTCAAGCTGAATTAATACAGGATTTAAGGAGTTGTGCGGCACTGTTGGCATTTCCCCGAAATTTCAATAATGCTGTGTTGAGCCACGAAGTCATCTGAAGCTGCAAGCTGGTCAAGCTGGTGTGTGAGGCCTTGAGAAGAAGCTTCTTTAACCATATGACATTCGGTACAAATCAGGAATGCTGCTTGATGGCCTTCACGCGGGTGGCAGCAAGGAATATACGCATTAATAGAAGTTAGGCGGTGAATGAGGCCTTTTTCTAATAAGAAATCTAAAGTTCTATATACAGTTGGAGGCGCAGCAGGGCGATCGGTTTGACTTTTTATACGTGCCAATAAGTCATAGGCACCCATTGGACCCGACGCATTTAAAATGAGTTCCAGAACTTCTTTGCGCAAAGGTGTAAGGCGTGCGCCAGTCGCAGAACATAAACTTTCTGCTTCAGCTAAACGGCTTGCGACATTATGGTGATCATGCACACCATGCAAAGAATCATGATGTTCATGCAAGCAGGAACTCATAGGGATAACCTCGAATTTTTAACGGAATATTAGCATGAAGCGATGCTTCATTCGATTAATCTTAGGTATTTTTGTAACTTTGTTATATTATAACATGCTTCGAGCTAATTTAAATTGATGGTCTGTCATGTTCCGTTTTTTTGTTTTCAGTATGTTCTCTCTTTTGAGTACGTTAGGGTGGAGTCAGGGTTTGGTGGTTTCTACGCACCCGATTTATCTGATTGCAAAAGAAGTCACTCAAGGGGTTGAAGAACCACAACTCTTATTAAAGGGACAAACTGGGCATGACGTACAATTAACCCCAGCGCATCGTAAAGCAATTAATGATGCTTCTTTGGTGATTTGGTTGGGTAAGGCCCATGAAGCACCTCTAAATAAATTACTAGGTAATAATAAGAAAGCAATTGCCTTATTAGATAGTGGCATCGTTTCTGTTTTGCCTCAGCGCAGTACACGTGGTGCAGCTTTACCTAACACAATAGATACCCATGTTTGGTTAGAGCCAAACAATGCGGTTCGAATTGGCTTTTTTATTGCTGCTTTGCGCTCTCAGCAACACCCTGAAAATAAGGCAAAGTACTGGAATAACGCCAATGTGTTTGCTCGTAAAATGTTGCAGGCGGCACAAGCTTACGATAGTTCAAGTAATGGCAAACCGTATTGGGCATATCATGATGCCTATCAATATTTAGAACGCTCACTAAACTTAAAGTTCGCTGGTGCTTTAACAGATGATCCTCACGTTGCACCAACAGCAGCTCAAATTAAGTATCTTAATGATAGTCGACCAAAAAATCAGATGTGTTTGTTGGCAGAGAGTTTTACCACTAAGAGTCAATATCAAAAATTAGGTAACATTACTTTTCAACCAGTAGACGAGAGCATGAATAATGAGGATGATTTCGTCACTGCATGGAAGAAACTGGCAATAAAAACTGATAAATGTGTATTAAGTACGCAAAAGTAAGATAAAAAGTAAACAAAGGCTGACTGTAGCGTCAGCACCACCTGTCATGAAAAACCCCGACTAAAGTCGGGAAAAGATTGCATGTTCAGGGGTGTAACTCTATAATGCCTGCGATTAAAAGCGATCATCAGCTAAACTTGTCAAGCATTTATGCTGTGAGTGGATAAATAATGAGCCAAACTAGTCGCTTGATTGACCGACGATTAGCAAAAGCTTTGGTCTTCTTACAAGCATGTATGATCCCTGTTTCCGCACTTGTGGCGTGGAGCATAAAAGACATGACAGCAGCATTAAGTGCGGCACTTGGTGCGTTGGTCTGCTGGCTTGCTACGGGTTATTTTTCGTGGCAATCCTTCAGAACAGCAGGTGCACGAGCATCAAAACAAGTGCTGTCTAACATGTATAGGGGCATGTTAGGCAAATTTGCAATCATGATCGTTGGATTTATTTTGATTTTGAGCAATGTTAAACCTTTATCACCGTTAGCATTGCTGTTTGGTTTTATTCTCGTTCAGGCAATGTCGTGGGTCGCTCCGTTTTGGGTGTCACGTCTACAAAAACGGGTGTAGAAACAAGAAGAATTGAAGATTTTTTGGAGGGTGGCGAGATATCGACAGTACGCCGATGTTCGTTTCCCTTCTTTTTAGTAATTGACATTGACCAGGTGTGATTTATGGCTGCTGAAGAACATGCCCTCACTTCGACAGAGTATATCAAGCATCACTTGACCAATATGACCTATGGCAAAATGCCAGACGGTACATGGAAATTGGCTGAGACTGCTGAAGAAGCTCATTCGATGGGGTTCACTGCAATTCACTTGGATTCAATGGGTTGGTCAATTGGCCTTGGTGTGATTTTCTGTTTGATGTTCTGGATCGTTGCGAAAGCTGCAAATGCAGGTGTTCCAACTAAATTCCAGTCAGCAATCGAAATGATCATTGAGTTTGTTGACTCAAGTGTCCGTGATACTTTTCATGGCAAATCACGTTTAATCGCTCCGCTTGCACTCACTATTTTCGTGTGGATTTTCCTCATGAACTTAATGGACTTGATCCCAGTTGACTGGATTCCTCAAGTTGCAGCGTTTGTAGGTGCAAACGTATTTGGTATGGACCCTCACCACGTTTACTTCAAGATCGTTCCATCTACAGATCCAAACATTACTTTAGGTATGTCTTTATCTGTATTTGTACTTATCTTGTTCTACAGCATCCGCGAAAAGGGTGTTGGTGGTTTCGTTGGCGAGTTGGCACTTAACCCATTTAACCCAAGTAATCCAGTTGCAAAAGCGTTGCTTATTCCAGTGAACTTGATTTTGGAATTGGTAACATTCCTTGCTCGTCCGATTTCATTAGCTCTCCGACTATTCGGTAACATGTATGCCGGTGAGTTGATCTTTATCCTAATTGCTTTATTGCCGTTCTGGATTCAATGGGCGTTGTCTGTGCCTTGGGCGATCTTCCACATTCTTGTAATCACGTTGCAGGCATTCATCTTTATGATGCTTACCATCGTTTACTTGAGCATGGCAAGCGAAAAACATTAATGGTATTGCCTAACTATCAAATGATGGTTGGGCTGAATTTTTTTAATTTAATTTGGTAATAACCTAACCTCTGAGGAATTTTTCATGGAACTCACTTTAGGTCTAGTTGCAATTGCATCTGCTATCTTGATCGCTTTCGGTGCTTTGGGTACTGCGATTGGTTTTGGTCTTTTGGGTGGTCGCTTTTTAGAAGCTGTTGCTCGTCAACCAGAATTGGCTCCACAACTTCAAACTCGTATGTTCTTAATCGCGGGTCTTCTTGATGCTGTGCCTATGATCGGTGTTGGTATTGGCTTGTTCTTCATCTTCGCTAATCCATTTGTAGGTTAATCATCTTAATTCCTAAATCCACTATTTGAGGAATTGCAATGAATATCAACCTCACATTGATTGGTCAAGCGATTGCGTTTGCATTCTTTGTTGCATTCTGCATGAAGTTTGTTTGGCCACCACTAATCAATGCGATTAGTGAGCGTCAGCGTAAAATCGCTGATGGCTTAAATGCAGCAGAAAAAGCGAAAGCTGACCTTGCCGATGCACAAGCGCAAGTTAAGCAAGAGCTTGATGCAGCTAAAGCACAAGCGGCTCAATTGATCGAACAAGCGAACCGTCGTGCAGCGCAATTGATCGAAGAAGCTCGTACTCAAGCTGCGGCTGAAGGTGAGCGTATTCGTCAACAGGCTAAAGAAGCTGTTGATCAAGAAATCAATTCTGCTCGCGAAGAATTACGTCAACAAGTAGCTGCTTTGGCAGTAACTGGTGCAGAAAAAATCCTGAACCAGCAAGTTGATGCAGAAGCTCATAACGCCATGCTGTCTCAGCTGGCTGCTAAACTTTAAGCGAGGCGAATTATGGCTGAACTCTTGACGTTGGCACGTCCGTATGCCAAAGCAGCATTTGCTTATGCTTCTGAGCAAGGTGCAACAGACAATTGGTCGAATGCGTTACAAGTGCTCAGTGCTGCGGTGCAAGACGAAGCATTTTCCGCTTATTTAAATCGCCCTGAACTTACTCCTGCGGAGCAAGTGAAGCTTTTTGCTAAAGTTTTAGGTGAAGATCAATCTCAAGCAGTGTCTAACTTTTTGACACTTCTTGCAGATAACGATCGTTTAATGCTGTTACCTGAAATTGAAGCAGAATATGAACAGCTTAAATCACAGAATAACAACAATGTGGATGTCGTGATTGAATCGGCTTTCCCGTTAACTGCTGAACAAGAGCAACTGTTGAAATCTGCTTTAGAAAAGCGTTTTAACAGTACAGTAACTGTTTCAGTTGAAGTTAAACCTGAGCTTATTGCAGGTGTTGTAATTCGTGCAGGCGATCAAGTGATAGATGATTCTGCGCTTAACAAGCTTGAAAAAATGCGTACTCGTCTTCTTGCATAATGCAAATGATGAAGACTGAACTAATAAAAGATTGAGGAATAGCGCAATGCAACAACTGAATCCATCCGAGATCAGTGCGCTCATTAAACAGCGTATCGGAGATCTGGACACCAGCGCGACCGCTAAAAACGAAGGTACCATTGTTATGGTATCCGACGGTATCGTGCGCATTCACGGTCTTGCTGATGCAATGTACGGTGAAATGATCGAATTCGACGGCGGCTTATTTGGTATGGCACTGAACCTAGAACAGGATTCAGTGGGTGCCGTTGTTTTAGGTAACTACCTAAGCCTTCAAGAAGGTCAAAAAGCTCGTTGTACAGGTCGTGTATTAGAAGTTCCAGTTGGTCCTGAACTTCTTGGCCGTGTTGTCGACGCTTTGGGTAACCCAATTGATGGTAAAGGCCCAATTGATGCGAAATTAACTGATGCTGTTGAAAAAGTAGCACCAGGCGTAATTTGGCGTCAATCTGTAGATGAGCCTGTTCAAACTGGTTATAAATCAGTTGATACAATGATTCCTGTTGGTCGTGGCCAACGTGAGTTGATCATCGGTGACCGTCAAACTGGTAAAACAGCGATGGCGATCGATGCGATTATCGCTCAGAAAAACTCTGGCATTAAATGTGTATACGTTGCGATTGGTCAAAAACAATCAACAATTGCAAACGTTGTACGTAAGCTAGAAGAAACTGGCGCTATGGCGTATACAACTGTTGTTGCTGCTGCGGCTGCTGATCCTGCTGCAATGCAGTACTTAGCTCCGTACTCTGGCTGTACAATGGGTGAGTACTTCCGTGACCGCGGTGAAGACGCTCTTATTATTTATGATGATTTGTCTAAGCAAGCTGTTGCTTACCGTCAAATTTCATTACTTTTACGTCGTCCACCAGGTCGTGAAGCGTATCCAGGTGACGTATTCTATCTTCACTCACGTCTTCTTGAACGTGCTTCTCGTGTATCTGCTGACTACGTTGAGAAATTCACTAATGGTGCAGTAACTGGTCAAACTGGTTCTTTAACTGCATTGCCAATTATTGAAACTCAAGCAGGTGACGTATCTGCATTCGTACCAACGAACGTAATTTCGATTACTGACGGTCAGATCTTCTTAGAAACATCATTATTCAACGCAGGTATTCGTCCTGCTGTGAACGCGGGTATCTCTGTATCTCGTGTTGGTGGTTCTGCTCAAACCAAGATCATCAAAAAATTGTCTGGTGGTATCCGTACTGCTTTAGCACAATACCGTGAATTGGCTGCGTTTGCTCAGTTCGCTTCTGACCTTGATGAAGCAACTCGTAAGCAACTTGAACATGGTCAACGTGTAACTGAGTTAATGAAGCAAAAACAATATGCTCCTTACTCAATTGCTGACCAAGCTGTTTCTGTTTATGCATCTAACGAAGGCTACATGGCTGACGTAGAAGTTAAGAAAATCGTAGACTTTGATGCTGCGTTAATTTCTTACTTCCGCTCAGAATATGCTCCGTTGATGAAACAAATCGATGAAACTGGTGATTACAACAAAGACATCGAAGCAGCAATCAAAGCAGGTATTGAAAGCTTTAAAGCGACTCAAACTTACTAAGTTTAGTTTTAGTTAAGTTTGGTTCACGGATCAACCTTCGGAAGCTCGAAAGAGCTTTCGAATACTAGGTTAAGCGTATGGCAAATTTAAAAGAAATTCGCGCCAAAGTAGCTAGTATCAAGAGCACGCAAAAGATTACTCGCGCGATGCAAATGGTAGCTGCTTCTAAAATGCGTCGTGCGCAAGAGCGCATGGCTCAGGGCCGTCCGTATGCCGATAATATGCGCCGTGTAATTGCTCACTTGGTACAAGCAAACCCTGAATACAAACACCGTTATATGGTTGACCGCCCAGTTAAGCGTGTTGGCTATATCGTAGTGTCTTCAGATCGTGGTTTGGCAGGTGGCTTGAACATTAACTTGTTCAAGAAAGTTGTGCAGCATGTCAAAGCACAACAACAGCAGTCAATTGAAGTTGAATTTGCTTTAATTGGTCAAAAAGCGGTTTCGTTTTTTAAGAATTACGGCGGTAAAGTGCTCGGTGCAACTACCCAACTTGGCGATGCGCCGAGTTTGGAACAGTTAACTGGCTCAGTCCAAGTTATGCTTGATGCATTTGATAAAGGCGAATTAGATCGTATCTATCTCGTATCAAATGGCTTCGTTAATGCAATGACTCAGCAGCCTAAAGTAGAACAACTTGTTCCTTTAGCACCAGCAGAAGAAGGCGATGATCTCAACCGTACTTATGGTTGGGACTATATCTACGAACCAGAAGCAGAAGAATTGTTAAATGGTTTGTTGGTTCGCTATATCGAGTCTATGGTTTATCAAGGTGTGATTGAAAACGTTGCATGTGAGCAGTCAGCTCGTATGGTCGCGATGAAAGCAGCGACAGACAACGCAGGACAATTGATTAAAGACCTACAACTCATTTACAACAAGCTGCGTCAAGCCGCGATTACTCAGGAAATTTCCGAGATCGTTGGCGGTGCCGCTGCCGTTTAACATTATTAAGTTTGAATTGAGGAGACAGCAATGAGTAGCGGTCGTATCATTCAGATCATCGGCGCGGTTATCGACGTCGAGTTTGAGCGCAATAGCGTTCCTAAGATCTATGACGCTCTCCAAGTTGACGGTACTGAAACTACATTAGAAGTTCAGCAACAGCTTGGCGATGGTGTTGTTCGTACCATCGCAATGGGTTCTACAGAAGGTCTTAAACGTGGCCTTAATGTAACTAGCACAAATGCACCGATTTCTGTTCCAGTAGGTCCAGCTACGCTTGGTCGTATCATGGACGTTTTGGGCCGCCCAATTGATGAAGCAGGTCCTGTAGCGACTGAAGAGCGTTTGCCGATTCACCGTCAAGCCCCTTCTTATGCTGAACAAGCAGCTTCTACTGATCTTTTAGAAACTGGTATTAAAGTAATTGACTTACTTTGCCCGTTCGCAAAAGGTGGTAAAGTTGGTCTATTCGGTGGTGCTGGTGTTGGTAAAACCGTTAACATGATGGAGTTGATCAACAACATCGCGAAAGCTCACTCAGGTTTATCTGTGTTTGCTGGTGTTGGTGAGCGTACTCGTGAAGGTAACGACTTCTATCACGAAATGAAAGATTCTAACGTTCTTGACAAAGTAGCAATGGTCTACGGTCAGATGAACGAGCCACCAGGTAACCGTTTACGCGTAGCGTTAACTGGTTTGACTATGGCTGAATACTTCCGTGATCAAAAAGACGAAAATGGTAAAGGTCGTGACGTATTATTATTCGTCGACAACATCTACCGTTATACACTTGCGGGTACTGAAGTATCAGCATTGTTAGGTCGTATGCCATCTGCGGTAGGTTACCAACCTACACTTGCAGAAGAAATGGGTGTTCTTCAAGAGCGTATTACATCTACTAAATCTGGTTCGATCACATCGATCCAAGCGGTATATGTACCTGCCGATGACTTAACAGATCCATCTCCTGCAACTACATTTGCTCACTTAGATGCAACAGTAGTATTGAGCCGTGACATCGCATCTTCTGGTATCTATCCAGCGATCGATCCACTTGACTCAACTTCACGTCAGTTAGACCCATTAGTTGTTGGTCAAGAGCACTATGAAATTGCGCGTGCAGTACAAAACGTATTGCAACGTTATAAAGAGCTTAAAGACATCATCGCAATCTTGGGTATGGATGAATTAGCTGAAGAAGATAAATTGGTTGTTTACCGTGCGCGTAAAATCCAACGTTTCTTCTCTCAACCATTCCACGTAGCTGAAGTGTTTACTGGTGCTCCTGGTAAATTAGTACCGCTTAAAGAAACGATTCGTGGCTTTAAAGGTCTATTAGCTGGTGAATACGATCACATCCCAGAACAAGCGTTCTATATGGTTGGTGGTATTGACGAAGTGATTGCTAAAGCTGAGAAACTCTAATTTAAGGAGATCATCTCATGGCGACTATGCAATGTGATGTCGTAAGTGTTAAAGAGTCTATTTACTCTGGCGCAGTAACGATGTTAATCGCGAAAGGTGCTGGTGGTGAGCTTGGTATTTTGCCAGGACATGCTCCACTTGTAACCTTGCTTCAACCGGGCCCGATTCGTGTTCAGTTGGAAAATGGTACAGAAGAAATCGTCTATGTATCTGGCGGTGTTTTAGAAGTTCAACCTCATGTTGTAACGGTTCTTGCAGATACTGCAATCCGTGCAGACAACTTGGATGAAGCGGCAATTTTAGAAGCACGTAAAAATGCTGAACAATTGCTTGCAAACCAAAAGAGTGATTTGGACTCAGCTGCTGCGTTGGCTGCCTTGGCAGAAACAGCTGCACAGCTTGAAACTATCCGTAAAATCAAAAACCGCGCACTATAATTGCCGGTTTGAGATTGAAAAAGCCACCGTAAGGTGGCTTTTTTTATACGTTGTTTTTTTAAGATTCAGTTTTTGAATCTGACTTTTCATCTCCTGCCATAATCATGGCAGCAAGCTTCACCATATCCATTTGAATGGTATTAAGCTGTTTTTCAATTTGGTCAAAATTGATTTGATCTAATTTCCCATTGAGTAATGGCATGCTAAGAGCTTGTTGGTTGGCATGTAATAAACTTTGGCGAATATTCTCAATTTCCTGACTTTTGATATCTAAAGTCAAAAGTGCTTGATTTAAACCTTCTAGTTGCTGTTTTAACGTAGTGACAGTAGTTTTTAGTTCATTCTGATTCTTATCTTGGATGGCTTGTTCAACATCAAGCTGAGTATCTTTAAGCTGTTCAACATAGTCACCAGCTTTAAGCTGTAAATTAGCAGCGTCGCGGACCATATAAAAAATATTGCCGCTTTTAAGTTCGGCTTTGTTGGGTGCAATTTCTGACTCTTGTTGTTCAATGTTTTGGTCAGCTGCCTGTTCAGCTATTTCAGTTTTTTCTTGTTCGGTAGCATGGTCTTGTGCCTGATCACACCCGAGTAAAAGCATGCCTGAGGCAAAAATTACAAAAGGAAGAAATGCGCCCTGTAAAATTTTTTTCATAACTACAAACAACATCAAATAAAGCAAATGGATACTATAGGCATAAAATATGAAGAAAGATTGTATTTTTGCAAACGAACAACACTTTGAGGAGAGCATAAAAAAGAGCGTATAAAACGCCCTTTCTCATATTTTAAAATATTATTTTGCTAACTCTGCTTCAACTGCTTTAACGATTTGTTCATCGTCTGCTGTTAGGTTTGGAGCAAAGCGAGCTACGACTTCGCCATTTTTATTAATTAAAAACTTTTCGAAGTTCCATAAAACTTCTGGAGCAGGGTTGGTTGGAATACCTAAGCCTTCTAAACGCTCACGGAAAGGACCTTCACCAGTGCGTTCCGGCTGAGCCGCTGTCAAAGTTTGGTAAAGTGGGTGCTTATCTTCGCCGACTACAGAAACCTTAGAAAATAAAGGGAAATGAACATCATAATTTAATGAACAGAACTGTTGAATTTCTTCATCAGAACCTGGTTCTTGCTCTTTAAAGTTATTTGCTGGGAAACCTAAAATTTCAAGACCTTGGTCTTTTTTTGCTTGGTAAAGTTTTTCTAAGCCTTCGTATTGTGGAGTTAAACCACATTTAGAAGCAGTATTTACGATAAGTAGAACTTTACCTTTGTATTGTTCGAGGTCAACCGTTTCGCCTGAAATAGCTTTTACTGGAATGTGATATACAGATTGTGTCATGAGTCTTTCCTAAAGATTGTAATTGATATCAAGTAACGCATTTGTTTTAACTGCTATTGAGGGGTAGTGCAATAATATTCGTGTTCAAAAAAGAAAAAGTTTTTAAAGATAAGCTGAATTCTAGTTATTTCTGATTTGGATAGGTGTTTGCCCAGTGTAACGTTTAAAAAACTCAATAAAACTTGAGCTATGTTGATAACCTAAATCGTATGCTAAACGCTTGATAGGCGTCCCTTGGCGAATCTGATGAATGGCATAAACAATTTTGGCCCGATTTCTCCATTCGGACAACGAAAGCTGAAGCTCTTGTTGACTCAAACGTAATAAGTGACGATCACTGACCGAAAAGTTTTGTAGCAACTGCTGTAAAGACTGATCAAAAAGTAATGGATCTGAAAGTTTTTCTAAAATAGGCAATAAAACAGGATGTCGTGTTTGCGGTAAATAATGCGAATATGCAGGAGCTTGTTTAAGTTGATCGAATAGAACTTGTAAAAGATGTTCTAAGTATTCAGATTGTCCAGTTTGTTTTTGCTGCTCTAGAATTTGTAAAACTAAGGTTCGAAAGAAAGGTTGGATACTAAAACATTTACAGATATCACCTAAAATAGAACAGAGGCGAGGGTGTAGTCGAATACAGATATAGTGAATTTCATGGTCAATATGAGTAGATTGATGAACAGTTTGAGGTGGAATCCAAAGACCATAGCTAGGTGGAGAAAGATATAGCTGTTCTTCAATCTCCATTTCTAATATGCCATTTAAACTGAAATTAAAATCTCCCCAAAGAGATGCATGAGGACGAACAATATCTTCTTTTTGGTATAGAAATTCATGAACTTCTATACTGTTTAATAATGAAAATTGTTGGTCCTCATTGTTCATCTATATGCTCTGACTCATATTTTAATTTTCACAAGTAGCTTTAGGATTATTTAAACCTTTCGCCAAGGTAAATGTACTCAGTAATGCTAGGACAACGAAGCTTAATACTCCATAAATTAAAGTATTTTCATTGAAATGATCAACCACATATCCCCCTAATAATGAACCTGTCGCAATCATCACCTGAAACATACCTACAAAAAGCGGCATACCTTTTTCAACAGCATGTGGTGCGTGGACAAACATCCAGATATTTGCTGAGGTAGGGAAAGCGCCAAATGCAAATCCCCATAACGCGGTTAAGACAATAGCACCAAACTCATGAACGGCAAAAAGAGGAAATCCAAAAAATACGATTGCAAAGCATGTACCCACAAAAGCTAATGTATAACGGACATTTAGATTGCCACTATATCCGGCAAAAGCATTCCCGAAAATACCTGCAATTCCATAGAGCAATAATAATGAACTAATGGTTGTCCCGTTAAAACCGGCAACATTTTTAAAGAAAGGTGCTAAATAGCTATAGGCACAAAAATGAGCGAGTCCGATCAATAAAACAATCAACATGCCACTACGTGCTTTAGGAGTGCGTAATAGTGCTGGCAAATCTTTCATATGAATTGCCGAGTCTGGTACAAGTTTAGGTAAAAAGATTAATTGTAAGATTAAAACAACTAAGCCAATGCCTGCTGTAATTCCAAAAGCACTCCCCCAGCCATAAAACTCGCTTAACCAAGTTCCAATCGGTACACCTAGAACTGTAGCAAAAGTCACACCTGCCATCACGACCGCAGTTGCTTTAGCAATAGGAAGGTGTGAGGGAGCTAATTTTCCACTTAGAGCAATGGCGGTCGCCCAGAAACCACCAATTGAAATACCTAAAATTAAGCGGCTTAACAATAAAATATGAAAGTTTTCAGCAAATGCGGTAATGGTATTGGCAATAACCATAATAGCTGTCAGCAAGATAAGTACATAACGCCGATCAAGTTGTTTTACAGATACAGGCAATAGAGGGGCTGCAATTGCTGCCATAATACCGGGTACCGTAATAATCAGACCTGCTGTACCTACAGAAATATTTAAATCTGTTGCGACACTATTTAAAACACCAACGGGTAAAAATTCACTTGTAACTAAGGCAAATGCTGCGATAGAAACGGCCAAAATGGCAAACCAGCTTCCTTGAGTGGAGGTCGTGGGTCGCGCTTTAGAGATAGACGATTGGTCCATAGGAAATCCTTACTTGGCTAAATTTGGAGTAAAGAAAGACAATTTATTAATTAACTAACGATCATTATGAAAATAAAATAGTTGATAAAAAATCGAACGTCAATTAATTTAATAACGATTGTTATAAAAATAGATGTGATCTTTATGACAAATAGGCATGAAACGAATTTAGCTGCTGCAGAAGATGCGCTGAAAAAAAAGCGCGGACGTCCTAAATGCTTTGATGAACAAGAGGTTCTGCAAAAAGCAATGTTGCTCTTTTGGGAGCATGGCTATGAAGCAACGTCTATTAGTGATTTAACGCAAGCTTTGGAAATTACAGCACCAAGCCTATACAGTGCCTTTGGTGATAAGGCGGGGCTGTTTTACAAAAGTGTTGATTATTATTTAGCTCATGAAGGATGTCCGATTGACACTATATTTGTAGAAGCAAAAACTGCAAAAATTGCTGTTGAGTTATATCTTTATGACATTGTTAAAAGATTGGTTCAGCCCAATAAGCCAGCAGGTTGTATGGTGGTCGTTGCGGCTATGAATTGCTCTGATGCCACTCAAGATGTACAGCAAAATCTATTAGATAAGCGCATAAAGACAAAAGAAAAATTATTAAAACGTCTTCAGCAAGGGGTAGAGCAAGGGGATTTATCTTCTCATGCACCTTTACAGGAAATGACTGATTTTTATACCACTGTCATTCAAGGCCTTACCATTCAAGCAAGAGACGGTGCGAGTAGCGAGCAATTACATAAAGTGGTAGGTCATGCCGTGAAAGCTTGGACATTATTCTAAAAAGGATAATGTCCTAAGTTCGATATCAATGTCGGAAATACGATATTTCAATTTATTAAGACATTCTTCAAAATAAAACCATCTTTTGTAGATGGTGTATTGCTATGAGTCAGGTCATGAAATATCACAAATGGGCGTTTATTTTTCCCATTTTGGCAGTATTGATTTGGTCTTTAAATATTGTAGTCACCCGCTATGTCTCGGATTATATCTCTCCGGTAAGTATTAGTTTTTATCGGTGGTTAATCGCTTTTATTATTTTGACTCCATTTATGTTTATGTCTGTGTGGAGACAAAGACGACTAGTCATACCCTATTTACCTAAGCTTGCTGTGTTAAGTGCATTTGGGATGGTGCTTTATCAAGGCTTAGCTTATACGGCTGCCCATTATACCAGTGCAACCAATATGGGAATTGTGAATGCATTTATTCCCATCTTTACGATCTTTGTTTCGCTTGCCATTTTAAAAGATGTGCCTAATCGCTTTGCAGTTTTTGGCAGTATTCTATCTTTTGCAGGTTTGTTATATGTCATGTCCCAAGGAAATATTAATAAGCTTTTAAGTGGTGGCGGACACCTTGGTGATGCTTTGATGATTATTGCCGTATTCTTCTATGCATTTTATGGAGTATTCCTTAAAAAATGGCAGTTGCCACTACCAATTATGACAAGCTTATACGTTCAGATTGGATTTTCTGTCATATTTCATATTCCTTTAATTCTCTGGTTTGGACTTGATGCTTTAAATGTACAAAATGCACCAAGTGCTATTTATGCAGGTGTATTTGCTTCACTTATTGCGCCTTTAGTTTGGATGTTAGCTGTTCAACAACTCGGTCCTAATAGAACAAGTATTTTTATGAACTTGGTGCCTGTCTTTACAGCAGTTATTGCAAGCGTCTGGTTGTCTGAGCAGTGGACCATTTATCATACGTTAGGTGGGATTGTTATTTTAATTGGTATCATTATGGCTCAGAAGAAGGTGAGTCCTAAAAAGAGCGAATTAATGCAAGAACAAAACTAAAGTTGCTAAAAAAACTATGGCATATTTTGAAAAAACTCATAAAAATATGCCAATTTTTTCTTAGTTAAAGTTTTTCTATATGATTTATAAATAGTTTATAGAAATAGGTTGTAATATAAATATTAAAAAAGCCGAGTAAAAATATTAATATAATTTTAATTTATAGGCAAAAAACCGCAAATTCCCTACACTTTTCATGCTTTTTTTAGAGAAATAATATATTTCTCTCATTGAATCTCTTACCACATAATAGCGGCCACTACGAAAGGCGCTCTTTTCTTTGTAAATTACCTTTTGTTCCACAGATATCCAAACCCTCTGGATGTGGTATATACCCATCCTTTTTTATGCTCAGTTATCCCTATATAACTGAGCTTTTTTTTGTTTGAAATTAGGCGCGAATAATCTCTCTGGTAAGAGCGTTAATGATTCGGCTTGGTTGTTGGCTCTGGCCTAAGTCACCATTCAGATAGTTTAATTGTGAACCAAAGTATTGGCAGGCATCCTGTAGTGAGTGTGCAGGTTCTTGTCCACTTGGGTTCGCACTAGTCGAGACAATAAAGCCATGAAAAGCATTGCATAATGCCACACATAAAGGATGTGTAGTGACTCGAACAGCGACAAGAGGATGCTCACCTTTAATCCATGAAGGAATATGTTCACCAGCAGGTAATAGCCAAGTTGTTGCTCTTTCTGAAGGTTGATGATTAGTCCAACAATCAATAATTTCTTGTTGAGTTGTTTGAGGTAGAGAAGTTAGTAGGTGCTCAACTTGGTTAATATGACCTGCTAATAAAATTACACCCTTTTCAATAGGCCTTTGCTTTAGTTCAAGAATCTTTTGAAAAGCTTGCTCATTAAAAGGGTCGCAACCTAGCCCCCAAACTGCCTCAGTTGGATATGCCAAAACTTGACCTTGTTGTAAACATTGGGCTGCTTCGGTAACTGAGGTGGTAATCATGGTAATACTCTTCCTTTCAATCAGACAGAATTGCTATTGTGCGCTCCAATACTAAGAACGACAACGTAAATACAATCCTGATTGTTGCATACATAAACCAAGTAGTTCTAGTTCCATCAGTGAAGAGGTGAGTTCTGCAACAGGCTGAGAGTGATGTAAAACAAGCTGATCAATATTTTGTCCGACCCAGTCTAAAGATTGATAAAGGTTAATTAAATGCTCAGGAATTTCTGGAGTACTAGAAACTACAGCCTCCTCGGTGGAGTTCTGTTGCTGACTTTGCCACTGAGTGGGTAAAGCAAGGTCTTCAATAATTTGTTCAGGATGATCGACTAAAATTGCTCCCTCACGAATAAGTTGATGGCAACCTTGATGAAACTCACTGTAAATATGACCAGGAATGGCAAATACAGTTTTACCTTGTTCGGCAGCTTTGTTCGCAGTGATGAGAGAACCACTTTTTAATGTAGCTTCTACCACTAACACGCCTAAACTCAAACCGCTGACAATTCGGTTTCTACGTGGGAAATGTTGTTGTAATGGAGGTGTTCCAGGCAAAAACTCAGTAATGATGGCGCCGTTTTGAGCCAAAATATGTTCTGCAAGTTTTTTATTTTGAGCAGGGTAGGTACTGTCTAAACCTGTTCCTGTCACAGCAATCGTACGTTGATGTGCTGATGCTCCTTGGTGAGCAGCTTCATCAATGCCATATGCTAAGCCACTACTCACATAAAAACCTTTTTCACTTAAATAATAGGCAAAATCATAAGCAACTTGGCGACCATGCGGGCTTGGTTTTCGACTGCCGACAATCGCAATTTGCGGTTGCAATAAAGCTTGAGCTTGGCCTTTTCCAAAAATTATAGGTGGATGGTCTGTATAAGGTAATAACTGAGTGGGATAGCCTGAGTCATCTTTCGTTAAAATAAAGTCAGTATGTTGATGGATCTGTTGAATTAGTTTTTCAAACTGAGCTAGACCTTGAGCGGTTTGAAACTCAGCTACGCGTTTTAAATGATTAGCATGTAACCCGAGATTGCGCCATTGAGATAATCCAGCAGGTTGGAGCGCCTTTTCACAGCTACCAAAATAATCGACAATCTTTTTAAAGCTGACTAAAGAGTGTTGCACCAAATACCACACTTTAAGCGTGTGGTAATGGTGTGAAGAAAGTTGAGTAAGCATTGTAAAAGGTACATCCAGCATTAATCATTATAGCGGGGTGGCTGAATGCTTGAACCAACTTTAACTGGTAAATCGCTTTCTAATACGTAGGCATAACTCAACTGATCAAAAGTTCTAAAGACCATCAGACTACCAATTTGTTGTCCTGGTAACTGTATTGGTTCTTTGGTTTTAGGATCTCGAATGGTTTCACCTTGTTGCGTAATATCAAAAACTTGTCCTACTTGAATACCTTGTGCCATACCTCGATCTAAAGTCACTACACTATTTTTGGCAGCAGTACCAATTGATCCCATTACACGAATAATTTTGCCGCCATCGGTCACCTGAGTGGCATCTACTGGATAAAATAAAGTAGGCAATGTTGCTTCTTCTTCTGGCATTACCCGATCACCACGACGTACTTCAGAATTGTAGCTATCAGTTAACTCAAGCGTGGTAATGTCTTTTTCAGAAGAGATCGCGATCCCTGAGGCAACTTGTTGTAACTCAATACCTAGACTGTGTTTTTTGCCTTTATTATCTGTGAAATAATAAGGTTCACCTTCACGATAAACTGCATAACGTTGACCATCAATTAAACCTTGTCCGCGCGCATAAATAGTCTGGCCTTTTGCCGCCAGTACACGTTGATCGGCAGTACCGACTACATAAGGAGTGTGTTGAATTGCATCGATAGGTAGAATAGTGCTGTGTTCTAACCACTGTTTGATATGTTCAAGAGGAATAACAGGTACGTTATTGTTAAGTGACTCCACACGAACTTGAGGTTGTAAATTTGTCATTTGACCTGTGTAACGGCGAATAATGCCGACACAGCCATCTCCCTCATCTTTACCGATCAATGGGCGGCCATCTAAACTACACAGCAGTAATCGATCACCAGGATAAATCCAGTGTGGATTTTTGACATGCTGATTGTTTGCCCAAATTTCAGGCCAGCGCCAAGGTTTACTCAGAAAATGACCGGAAATATCCCATAGCGTATCTCCTCGTTTTACAACGTAGACATGTGGTGCATTACTTTTAAGAGAGGGTGGATTATGGTTCGGACTAGCAGCATAAGTCTCTGCTACCGTACTGAATGCAACCCCTGTAAAAAGTGCCAAAGCAAGTAAATGCTTTTTTATCCCCAAAGCATGAAATTGAACCATGCCGTCAAAAACCTTTTTCATTATGATAATTCCTAAAAATTATGCGTGCAGATGCGTTATAATAGGCGGCTAACACACAATTTTTCGATGAAGTATTTCCTTCATTTGGTTTTTCAATCAATGGCATAAGTGAGGACGTCAGTATGGCCTTATTACCTATTTTAAGTTTTCCTGATCCCCGTCTTCGTACCATTGCTAAGCCTGTTGAAGAAGTTACTGATGAAATTCGTCAACTTGCAGCAGATATGCTTGAAACCATGTATGCGGCACCGGGTATTGGTTTAGCAGCTTCTCAGGTCGATCGTCATATTCAGCTTATCGTCATAGATTTGTCTGAATCTAAAGATGACCCTATGGTTTTCATTAACCCCAAAATAACTCCACTGACAGAAGATAAGCAGCAGTACGAAGAAGGCTGCCTATCGGTGCCACAAATATACGACAAAGTTGAGCGCCCGTCACGTGTGAAAATTGAGGCAATTAACCTTGAAGGTCAAGCATTTGAGTTAGAAGCTGATGGACTTCTCGCTGTTTGTATCCAACATGAAATGGATCACTTAAATGGCAAATTATTTGTGGATTATTTGTCGCCACTTAAACGTCAGCGTGCTCGAGAAAAAGTCGAAAAAGTTGTTCGTCAACGTGAGCGCGAAAAAGTTGCAGTAAAACGTTAAAAATTTCTATTCTTGAAACATTAATGTAGTGTGGATGTGATTTTTGGTTTTTCGTAGTGGCTTACTGCTTGCATGTGCAGCAGTATTTTTACAGGTTGCGGTATTTCTACAGCCGCTATTACCGAAGCAGTATCAAATTGCTCCGGTCTGTGAAACTATTACCCTCGCTTTGCTTAAACCTAAAGCACAAATGGAAACCATGTCACATGCCATGCATTCACATCATGAACATCCTGTTGAACAGGCTCAAGCCTCTGAGCAACATGATCATCATGATGCAAATCACCAGTGTCAATATTGTACCGTCTATGCCAATCTGGTTTTGCCACCTGAATTTGGCGTAAAAGAAGTTTTAGTCCGCATACAAGTCCGCTTAGTCGCTTATCAACAAGCATTTAGACATGTCTACTTTGCACTACAGCGACTTTTTTTACTCCCGCAAGGGCGTGCACCACCTCTATTTGCATAAATAAAAGCAATTTTTTGTTGGGGTCTTAACTGACTTCGATATCACTTTATTTATGTTTTAGAGCGTATAAAAATGCCACATTCTAAATTTTTACTACAACCTTTATGGGTTGCGATGTTTGCTGTCTCTCATTCGGGGCTAGTTTTTGCTAATTCAGAAAAAAATGATGCCGATACTAAAGCGCTTCACTCATTAGCACCTATTGTTGTTACAGCACAACAAGGCAACGATGCAAATGGCTTGATTGTACATGCAGACCCGAAACAGCCCATTCAGCCAGTGCCTGCTACAGATGGTGCAGACTACCTACAAAGTATTATGGGTTTTAACTCAATACAAAGCGGTGGAACCAATGGTGATGTGACCTTCCGAGGCATGTTTGGTTCACGCATCAAAATTCTAACTGATGGAACTGAAAATTTAGGTGCATGCCCAAACCGTATGGATGCACCGACTTCCTACATTTCACCAGAAAGTTATGATCGTATTTCTGTGATTAAAGGCCCGCAAACAGTTCAATATGCCAATACAGGTTCTGCTGCAACAGTCCTTTTTGAGCGTCAGCCTGAACAGCTCACCACAGAAAAACCTTATCGGGGTCAAGCGAGTGTCTTGCTAGGTTCATTTGGACGTATTGATCATAATGTTGAAGCGGCAATTGGCGATGAGAAAAAATATATCCGTTTAAATGCCAACCGTTCAGAGTCGAATAGTTATCAAGATGGTGATGGAAATACCGTGCCGTCAGCATGGAAAAAGTGGAATGCTGATGTAGCGCTTGGCTTTACTCCAGATGAAAACACGTGGGTCGAAATCACGGGTGGGAAATCTGATGGTGAATCGCTTTATGCTGGACGTTCAATGGATGGTTCTCAGTTTGCGCGTGAAAGTTTAGGGCTTCGTTTTGAAAAGAAAAATATCACTGATGTGATCAAGAAAATTGAAGGGCAGGTGAACTATAGCTATAACGACCATATTATGGATAACTTTAGCTTGCGTACACCACCATTAGTTGAAATGAATCATGGTGGTATGACCATGCTGATGCCAAATGCAATGGCCATGCAAGTGACACGCCGTACATTAAACTCACGTTTGGCAATGACTTCTGAATGGAACAAATGGAGTTTGATCACAGGCGTTGACTCTCAATTTAATAAACATGGCGGCAGTATGTCATCGCCAACAATGCCTTCTATGAATGTTCCATATCGTCAAGATATGCGTTTTCAATCATATGGTGCTTTTGGCGAACTCGGCTATCAATGGAACGACTTCAACAAAATGGTTGCAGGTGCACGTTTAGATCGAGTCACGGTTAAAGATGAGCGTGCTGATTCTCAAGCAAAAGGCTTTAATACTAAACTTGAAAAGACTTTACCGAGTGCATTTGTTCGTTGGGAAAATCAACATCCTGAGCATGACCTAAAAAGCTATATTGGTTTAGGTTATGTAGAGCGTATGCCTGATTATTGGGAACTTTTCTCGCCTAAACATGGTAATGTGGGCTCAACCAATACTTTTAATGGTGTGAATCCTGAGAAAACATTACAGTTAGATCTGGGCTTTCAGCAACAACGTGGTCCTTTAAATACATGGGCTTCTGCTTATGCTGGTTTGGTTGATGACTACATTTTAATGAGTTATCACCATCACTCAAGTACTGGAATGGGTGGGCATGATATGAGCCATGATATTACTGCGGGTGCCAAGAATGTCGATGCAACCATTGCAGGTGCGGAAGCGGGTATTGGATACCAATTCACTGACCGTATTCAGGCAGATTTGAGTGCTATGTATGCATGGGGTAAAAACACCACAGATGACAAACCACTCTCTCAAATTTCACCTTTAGAAGGTCGCCTAAATATTCGCTATGTGGCTGATAAATATAATTTAGGATTATTATGGCGAGCGGTTGCTGAGCAAAACCGCGTGAGTCTACATCAGGGTAATATCGTGGGATATGACTTAAAACCAAGTAAAGGTTTTTCGACTCTTTCTCTAAACGGAAGTTACAACCTTCGTAAAGATATCGATGTCTCTGTTGGTATCGATAACGTATTAGATAAGACCTATACCGAACACTTAAACAAAGCGGGTAGTGCAGGCTTTGGATTTGCGAGCGAAGAGCAGTTTAACAATATCGGAAGAAATTACTGGGTTCGTATGAGCATGAAGTTTTAATAAGCCGTAGTGAATGAACTGAAAATATTAATTTAAAGAGAGAAATGAAATGACTAATAAATTATCACCTGAACAATCTTGGTGGGGATGGAAGTTACTTATTGTGGCTTCTATCTTGAGCTTATTGTTTATGATTGTATTTTACCTAGCAATCAACAATGAACCTGACTACATGCCAAGTCAGAAAAAGAAGCAGATGATGGAGTCACACGAGCAAATGAATCACGCTGAAATGCACAGTTCATCAGCTCAATAAGTTCCTTAATATTTGAAAATGGAAGTCTAGTTAACGGGCTTCCATTTTTGTTTTTAAGTTTTAAAAGTTATTGATGCATACTCGCTAAGGTTTTTGCCTTACCTTGATTCTGATAAAGCGTTAAGCCAAGTTTTTGTATATTACGGCCTGATTTAGATAAAAACTTTTCAACTTTTGGTGAAAGCTTTGCACCATTATAAAGTAGTGAATTACGCACAATTAGATAATAAGCAAACCATGAGGCAGACTGCTGAGGCAATCCGAGTAGTTTCATTCTCTTCTTGCCAATAAAAAATTGGGTAAGTTCTAAATGTTGTCGATAAGCAAGCTTCTGCTGCAAAGAACGTAAATGTAGATATTTTCTCTCAAAAGGCTCTTTGGATAAGCTTGATCCTAACTCAACACTGCTGTGATCGGAGCGAGGGTGAGCAAACTGCATCCAGTAAAGTAACCTCCAACCCTCAGATTCAGATTGAATAAGCCATTTTTCATCAATACCCATCAACCAGCCAACATAACGCCAAAAATGTAGAAAACTCTTGGCTTCTTGTTTGGTCGGCCATACACCCAAAGCTCTAATACCGAGTAAAACTACACTGCTAAAAGCCAAATTAGTCATTGCTAAATCAAATTGATTAAGTGGAATTCCCCAAACCTCACTATTCCAACGATCAGACTTTTTTAATTGTCGGCGAACGAGTGCATGAATAAAGCGAACATAAATCGTTGAAGTAAAACCTGCGCTTAAACGGACAAGTCCTTGAGGTTCAGTAATATCGACCCACCATTTTGTGGTTTCAGCTAAACGAGTACCCGCCTGTTTCTTTAATGCACCCGTTAAAATTAGCGGCTGATTAAATCCCGGATATAAATATCCCGCCATTAAGGATAGATCTCTAAGAATAAAACCATTATTTATTCCTAAACGATGAGTAAATTTAACAGCCTCATCAATTTGACGCTCATCTAACCATCCAGGCTTTTGTTCAATGTAATTAAAGAAATTTTCTAACTCGGTAGGTATAGGCTCAGATAGATTATCGCGGCCTTGAAATAATATCTTCTCAAAAATCATGCGGTGATCTTTGGGATTTTGCATAACCCAATCAATCACCTGATCCATTTCAATATCCCCTTCATAAAGAGCATGTTGTAAAGACATATATTCCGTATAGTTTGGTTGTACAGGTTTTTCACAACAGATATTTAAAAACTGAGTAAAAAAATTGCTGTCTTGCATGTCATTAAAAGAAGCAAGTCGAGTCGGGCTAATCATTTGCATATCGTTACTTACTTATTGAACTGAATAATAAATAGGCTAATATGAATAATTATTCGCATTCAATTCGCATTTAACGAATAAAAACGATGAGAAAAGCCCCACAGCAACAGCGTTCAAAAATTATTGTTGACCATATTTTAGAGGCGACACAGCAGTGTATCGCTCAGTATGGATTACTACATACGACGACGCCTAAAATTGCAGAGAAATCTGGAGTAAGTGTTGGGTCGATTTACCAATACTTTGAGAATAAAGATCAAATCATAGAAGAACTATTGCGCCGTAAAAGCGAATTGCTGGGGCTACAACTTAAAGAATTAGTTGTGCGACAAGGAAATATTCCTTTAGAGCTGCTCATTCCCTTAGCAATAGAGTTGGGATTTAATGCATTAAAAGCCGATCATGGATTTTTTATAGAAGTGCTGAAACACTGGCATGACTATAGTCATTCGCAAGCTGCTCAGATTTTAGAAAAGCATTTTTTTGAAGTAGGGCTATATACATTCAGTAGAAATCCTCATCAGTGGGACTTCGAACAGGTAAAGCATAAATCCTTTGTAATTATTAATAGTACGCTTTTTACGATGATGCGATATGTAAGCCAAAACAATTTTCTTATCTCAGAACAACAACTTAAACGCGAATTATCGAGCATGATACTGGCTTATTTAAGTCAAAAATAAAAAATTAAAATAATTATCAATATAAAACAATAGCTTAATTCGTGTGGTGGTTTAAAAGTAAACGCTCAAGTCATTAATTTTTAATTTTCGCTTGCAAAGGGGATGAGATGGTCTATAATGCACATCCATCGGCGGTGATGCAGATAGAAACTTGTTGAAAAACAGTTACTTGTGATTAAGTTGGTTGCTTTAAGTGATGAATTTGATGGTAAGTTGGTTTGAGAGATAAGTTTTAAAAATATCGAAATTACCTGTTGACTTTTAAGAGATTAAGAGTAATATAGCCGACCTAGCTTGCTGGTGACGAACCAGGAAGAAGATCATTAAGAGAATTGAAGAACAACTTGTGTGGATTTTTACTGATTGATTAATCGAAATAATTTTCATTGATTGATTGGTTTAAATTACTCGAAGTTTATTTGAGCGAAATTTAAGTCAGTAATTGATGAGCCAGAATTGGCACCTTGTCTTTAAATAAGGTGCAAAATGATTTTAACTGAAGAGTTTGATCATGGCTCAGATTGAACGCTGGCGGCAGGCTTAACACATGCAAGTCGAGCGGAGAGAGGTAGCTTGCTACTGATCTTAGCGGCGGACGGGTGAGTAATGCTTAGGAATCTGCCTATTAGTGGGGGACAACATTTCGAAAGGAATGCTAATACCGCATACGTCCTACGGGAGAAAGCAG
>NZ_JEXG01000033.1:0-45297 GCF_000581275.1 Acinetobacter sp. 809848 | reverse complement strand
TGTGCAGCAATACGACCAAACTCAATAGATTCTACTTCGAGTTCACGCACGTCACCAATTGACCATTTAGCTGGATCAACGTCAGAAATTGCATCTTGGCAAGCTGGCATCTCGTGATCTTCATCTGCCACAACAGTCCATTGACGGAACGTACGGTAATCACCAGTTTTACGATCAATTTCTACACGAAGCTGAGCTTCTTCAGCATGCGTACCTTCGTAAAATCTTTTCTTCGTTGCAGCAACTAGAGCTTGTTCTAAAGCTTCGAAGATCGCTTCACGACTAACACCTTTTTCATTACTAACCGTTTCAACAACGGTAAGAATTTCGCGGCCCATAAGTCACCTACCGATTTCTTATAAAATTTAAATAAATTTAATCTTGATAGATCAAGTTTGCTTTATCGATATTGTTGCTGTCGATCACAAGCACATGCTTCCCATCAACTTCAACCTGAATTTCTTCATTTTCAAGGTCTACTGCGATAAGTTTTGCTTGAAATTTACGACGGTTTTCTACTGCTGCAATTAAACGCAAAGCAATTTGTTGTCCGATGTAGCCTTGTAACTGTTCTAGTTGAAAAAATGGACGGTCCCAACCTGGTGAAGAAACTTCTAATGAATACTCACCTGAGATTGGATCATGAACATCCAACATTGCGCCAACTTGTTGTGTTACACGCACACAATCTTGTACACCAATACCACGGCCTAGTTCTACTTCACCATCTTCATTAATTACAGGCTCAGCATCTTCACTTACCGCTTTATCGATATAAATACGCAATAATGAACGTTTACCTTGTGGGAGAAACTCGATCCCCCAAAGGTCGACACCACATGCTTCCACTGCAGGAACAATTAAGTCATGCAATGCTTGGGATTTATTTGATAATTTCATTTACTCTCGTCATTCTCGTGCGATTCAATCGGTTGTTTTAACCGACACAGACCTACTATAGTGAAGCATGACTATTTGACCAATTGATGTCGACACTACACGATAGCGATACGATAACCAATAAAAAAGGGCGTTAATCGCCCCTATTTAGCACAGAAAACAATAGTCCACTGTGCAAAAAGGCCCACCTGTCTGTGAGCCTCTTTTAAGAAACTTGGTAGCGGGAGCTGGATTTGAACCAACGACCTTCGGGTTATGAGCCCGACGAGCTACCAGACTGCTCCATCCCGCATCAACGTGCAAAAATTATATACAAATATCGAAAAAAGTCAATGTAAACTTATCTAATATTCGCTTGATTAAGTTGCACCTTAATCAAATTGGTAGCGGGAGCTGGATTTGAACCAACGACCTTCGGGTTATGAGCCCGACGAGCTACCAGACTGCTCCATCCCGCATCAACGTGCAAAAATTATATACAAATATCGAAAAAAGTCAATGTAAACTTATCTAATATTCGCTTGATTAAGTTGCACCTTAATCAAATTGGTAGCGGGAGCTGGATTTGAACCAACGACCTTCGGGTTATGAGCCCGACGAGCTACCAGACTGCTCCATCCCGCATCAAAAAACTGCTTGCACTCAACTTTCTGGTTCAAAGTTGGTGCGGAAGGGGGGACTTGAACCCCCACGCCCGAAGGCACTACCACCTCAAGGTAGCGTGTCTACCAATTCCACCACCACCGCAGCTTGTGGGACGCATTCTAGTCCTTCCCACTGCAAAAGGAAAGCCCTATTTCGAATTATTGACTCGATTTTGGTGCATTTGGTGAAGTTTCAGGCGATGTCGTTTGAACTGGCGCTGTAGTTTGTACAGTTTTCAAACTATATGCATCAGTAGTCTGTTTTTTCGCAAAAACAGCGAGAGTTAAACTCGTCACAAAAAACAACGCTGTTAAGATAGCAGTAAGTCGAGTAAGGAAGTTACCTGAACCTGATGCACCAAATACAGTTGCTGCTCCGCCACCGCCGAAAGAAGCACCGGCATCAGCACCTTTACCGTGTTGCACTAGAATCAAGGCAATCATCAGTACCGCTAAAATAATATGTACGATCAGTACAAAAGAGTGCATACCCTATCCTCGTTATTTACTTTGTGCAAAGGCTTGTACGATTTGATAAAAAGATACTGCATTTAATGAAGCACCGCCTACCAACGCACCATTAATATCTGGACATGCCGCCAATTCGACCGCATTTTCAGCTTTTACACTACCGCCATATAAAATCGCAATGTCTGAACCCGCTGGGGTAATCTGACTTAAACCTTCACGAATCTTAGCATGCATTGCCTGTGCATCTTGTGGAGAAGCAGTTTTACCTGTCCCAATTGCCCAGATTGGCTCATAGGCAATTACAATTTGCTTTTGCCATTGCTCAGCAGTCACTACAGGAGCAATATCACAAATTTGTTGCAATACAACTTGCTCTGCCAAACCTTGTTCACGTTGTTCGAGGCTTTCACCAACACAATAAATGACAGTCAAGCCCGCATTTAATGCATTTTGGAGTTTAGCTTTCAAAATTTCAACGTTATCGCCAAAAATATCACGGCGCTCAGAATGCCCAACCAGTACAAAATTAATTTGGCTATCTTTTAATAGTTCTGCGCTGACTTCGCCAGTATACGCACCAGTACCCGCTACACGTGATACATCTTGTGCAACTGTATATACTGTTCTTGCAGCATCTTGCAATTGTGTTTGTACCATTGCAAGCGCAATAGAAACCGGAGCAACCCCTACATGACAGCTTTCATCTGCAATTTGGTTTTGTTGCAATAGTTGTTTAAATTCTTCTATAAGTTGTTTGGCATTGGCACGCATTGGGTTCATTTTCCAGTTGCCAACTACCCAAGGCGTAATCGTCGAACCCGACATACGGCTCACCTTTCGTCAAAAATGCAGCACATTCTACACGCATTTATACAAATTTCAGATACTTTTCTTTAACGGCTTTGCCCATATCTTTTCTACTCATTGAAAACAGTTATAAAACTTTATCGAGTCTAAAGAATCGTCTTTCAAAAATTAATGAATAAAAACTTCGACTAGTTCAAGCTTTGGCGAGTGGATCAAGACCAGAGCATCATTTTCTCAGGTAGTAATTTTAGATAACAAAAGTATAATTTTTTATATACCAATTATAAACATATGAGCACAGGTAGGCAGATGTCAGTCATACATACATCTCCAAAATTTTCGGGGTTTTTTCGACGATTAGTCGAAGAAAAACATGTGTCGGCAGCGACCATGCAAACAGCATTAGATGCAGCAAAGAGAGCTAAACGGGATACGGTTGCGTACCTGATTGAAGAGGTTCATCTCTCCCCTTCTTTATTAGCTGAAACAATTTCTATTGAATTTGCTGAACCATATTTTGATCTGGATGTTTACGATACAAGCCAAATTCCCAAAGATTTGGTCGATCAGAAACTGGTTTTAAAACATCGGGTCTTACCTCTCATACAAAGAGGACAGATTTTATATGTCGCAACCAGCAACCCGAGTAATATTGAAGCGATTGATGCCATTCGCTTTAATAGTAAGCTCATGGTTGAACCAGTTATTGTCGAGCACCATAAGCTTGAGAAAATTCTGGCGCAGCAATTTACCGAAGAAAGCAGCTTCGAATTTAGTGATGAAGAGTTTGATCTTGATGTAGACCTTGAAGCTCCATCCTCACAAGAGGATGAGGAAGAAACGCCTCAAGGCGATGAAGCACCTATTGTTAAATATATTAATAAATTACTCATCGATGCAATTCGTATGGGGGCTTCAGACTTACATTTTGAACCCTATGAGAAATCATATCGGGTCCGTTATCGAGTCGACGGCGTGTTACGTCAGATTGCAAATCCACCTTTGCAATTGGCTAACCGTTTGGCTTCACGTTTAAAAGTCATGTCTCAAATGGATATTTCCGAAAAACGAGTGCCTCAAGATGGTCGTATCAAGCTTAAGTTATCAAAAACTAAAGCAATCGATTTTCGTGTGAACTCACTTCCAACCTTGTTTGGTGAAAAACTGGTTCTGCGTATTCTCGATCCATCTAGCGCAATGCTCGGAATTGATGCTTTAGGATATGAAGAAGATCAGAAAGCTCTTTTTTTAGAAGCACTCGATAAACCACAAGGTATGCTTTTAATTACAGGTCCTACCGGTTCTGGTAAAACGGTATCTTTATATACTGGCTTAAATATTTTAAATACTGAAAGCTCTAATATTTCCACTGCCGAAGATCCAGTCGAAATCAACCTTGAAGGCATTAATCAGGTTAACGTTAACCCAAAAGTAGGTCTTACTTTTTCGGCCGCACTGAAATCATTTTTACGTCAAGACCCTGACATTATTATGGTCGGTGAGATTCGTGACTTAGAAACGGCTGAAATTGCGATTAAAGCTGCACAAACCGGTCACATGGTAATGTCCACACTGCATACCAATAGTGCGCCAGAAACACTTACTCGCCTACGTAATATGGGTGTTCCATCCTTTAATATCGCAACATCAGTCAACTTGGTTATTGCACAGCGTTTAGCACGTCGGTTATGCCCACAGTGTAAAACACCTGCCGACATTCCTAAACAGAGCCTATCAGAAATGGGCTTTACCGACCAAGATTTAACCCATCCCGATTTTCAAGTTTTTCAACCTGTAGGTTGTACTGAGTGTCGTGAAGGCTACAAAGGTCGAGTAGGTATTTACGAGGTGATGAAAGTTACACCTGAAATTTCCAAGATTATTATGGAAGATGGCAATGCTTTAGAAATCGCTGCTGCTTCTGAAAAACTGGGGTTTAATAATCTGCGTCGTTCAGGGTTAAAGAAAGTCATGCAAGGTGTTACTTCCTTACAAGAAGTCAACCGCGTGACCAGTGAATAAAAGACAATTTAAAATAAGGATAATTCATGACTGTCAAAAAGGCACAAATGATGCCGACTTTTGCTTATGAAGGGGTTGACCGTAAGGGCGTAAAAATTAAAGGCGAACTTCCAGCTAAGAATATGGCCTTAGCCAAAGTCACCCTACGCAAACAAGGTGTAACTGTCCGTAATATTCGGGAAAAGCGTAAGAATATTCTTGAAGGTTTATTTAAGAAAAAAGTATCAACGCTCGATATCACGATTTTTACTAGGCAACTTGCAACCATGATGAAAGCAGGTGTGCCACTGGTACAAGGCTTTGAAATTGTAGCGGAAGGTCTAGAAAACCCAGCCATGCGCGAGGTGGTACTCGGGATTAAAGGTGAAGTTGAAGGTGGTAGTACCTTTGCTTCAGCTTTAAGGAAGTATCCTCAACACTTCGATAACTTGTTTTGTTCTCTTGTAGAGTCTGGCGAACAATCTGGTGCGCTTGAAACCATGTTGGACCGTGTGGCAATTTACAAAGAAAAAAGTGAATTACTTAAGCAGAAAATCAAAAAAGCTATGAAATATCCAGCAACGGTTATTGTAGTTGCTGTGGTTGTTACTATTATTTTGATGGTTAAAGTAGTGCCTGTTTTCCAAGACCTGTTTTCTTCTTTTGGTGCAGATTTACCTGCATTCACCCAAATGGTCGTGAATATGTCGAAATGGATGCAGGAATACTGGTTCATTATGATTATTGTGATTGGAGCAGTGATTGCTGCCTTTCTGGAAGCCAAGAAGCGCAGTAAAAAATTCCGTGATGGATTAGATAAACTTACACTGAAACTACCTATCTTTGGCGATCTGGTTTATAAGGCGATTATTGCCCGTTATAGCCGTACTTTAGCCACCACGTTTGCCGCTGGTGTTCCGCTCATTGATGCGCTTGAGTCAACGGCTGGTGCAACCAACAATGTCATTTATGAAGAAGCAGTCATGAAAATTCGTGAAGATGTAGCTACAGGCCAACAACTTCAATTTGCAATGCGTGTTTCAAATCGTTTTCCATCTATGGCTATACAAATGGTCGCAATTGGTGAAGAATCTGGTGCACTAGACAGCATGCTCGATAAAGTTGCTACTTATTATGAAAATGAAGTTGATAATGCCGTTGATGGTTTAACTTCAATGATGGAACCTTTAATCATGGCAATTTTAGGGGTGCTCGTAGGTGGTCTAGTGATTGCTATGTATCTTCCAATTTTCCAAATGGGCTCAGTCATATAATGCAAGAAATTATTGCTTATTTTATTCAAAACTTAACTGCACTTTATATTGCAGTCGCACTATTGAGCCTATGTATTGGTAGCTTTTTGAATGTGGTAATTTATCGCACCCCCAAAATGATGGAACAAGATTGGCAGCAGGAATGTCAAATGTTGCTTAATCCCGAACTACCCATCATTGAGCATGAAAAGCTGACATTAAGTAAACCTGCTTCATCATGTCCTGCATGTCAGCAACCGATCCGTTGGTATCAAAATATTCCTGTCATAAGTTGGTTGATGTTAAGAGGAAAATGTGGCCATTGCCAACATCCTATTAGCATTCGTTATCCAGCGATTGAATTACTCACCATGCTATGTTCATTAGTCGTCGTCATGGTTTTTGGCCCAACCCTACAAATGCTTTTTGGACTCGTCCTCACATGGGTACTGATAGCCCTTACCTTTATTGATTTCGATACACAATTATTGCCTGATCGCTTTACCCTACCTTTAGCTGCGCTCGGCTTAGGTATTAATACCTTTAATATTTACACCTCGCCTAACTCAGCTATTTGGGGATATTTAATCGGTTTTTTATGCCTTTGGATTGTGTATTACTTATTTAAAGTGATTACAGGCAAAGAAGGTATGGGCTACGGCGACTTTAAATTGCTTGCCGCATTAGGCGCGTGGATGGGACCATTGATGCTGCCATTAATTGTGCTATTGTCATCTTTACTCGGTGCAATTATTGGCATCATTTTACTAAAATTACGTAATGATAATCAGCCCTTTGCGTTTGGGCCATATATTGCCATTGCGGGTTGGGTTGCCTTTTTATGGGGTGACCAAATTATGAAAATTTATTTGGGAGGTTAAGATGGCTTTTATTCTGGGAGTCACAGGTGGTATTGGCAGTGGAAAATCTGCTGCAACACAATGGTTTGAATCCCAAGGAATCCAAGTCGTCGATGCCGATATTGTTGCTCGCGAAGTGGTTGAAAAAGGCCAACCTGCCCTTCAAAAAATCCAACAAACTTTTGGAGATTGGGTACTTCAACCCGACGGCAATCTAGACCGCCGTGCACTACGTGAATATATTTTTCAAAACCCTGAAGCAAGACAAACACTTGAGAAAATCACGCATCCAGCCATTCGCCAATCTATTATTCAACAGCTACAAAACCCAAAAAGTCCTTATGTGATTTTAGTTTCACCCCTACTTTTTGAAACCAACCAGCATGAATTGGTTAATCACACTCTATTAGTTGATGCGAGTGAACAAACTCAAATTCAGCGTGCAAGCCAGCGAGATGGGCAAAACCAAGAACAAATCCAGAAAATTATTGCAGCACAAATGCCACGCGAGCGTAAACGTGAACTTGCCAATGACATTGTGTTTAATGACGGATTACTCGAACATTTATATCAGCAATTAGAACCTTTACATCAAAGCTATTTGAAGCGCGCCAACTAATCTTGCTTATTTTGCTGCTGAATCTTTTGTGCCAAGCTATCTTGTCGAAACCAGCGCCAAGGTTGTAAGGCACCGATTCCCATTCCAACCAAGCCCACAACAATCGATGGACTTAATGACTCATCAAGTAAAGGTACAGCCAAAATGGCAGCAATAAACGGTGCCAAAGTAACAATACTTCCCGTTTTAAAAGCACCAAGTCGCTGAATCGCTGCTACATAAGTCAAAGTTGCGATAATAACAACAAACACACCGTGGAAAATGCCCTGTATCGCTAGATGAACAGGACTGACTTCCATGAAATGTTTAGGTAAGAATAAAGCATAGATGGGTAAGTAAATAATTGCAGACCAAATCGCAACACTCGCCATAGAGTGCCATGCGGAAAGTTTCCACTGTTTAAGTAATACAGTGAAAATGCCCCACCAAATCGCACTAATAAAAAGAAGTAAATCCCCCAGGCCAAAAGCAGAAGCATTACCTCGCAAGATCAACACACTCATAAGAGCCAAGGCAGTGATCATAATTGCCAGACTCACCCATGTATGCTTATCAAATGGTTGTCTAAATAAAATGTATGCTGCAATTGCAGTACAGATAGGAATACAACCATTTAAAAAAATGGCAGCATGTGCAGCGGGAGCATAGAGAAACGCGGTATATACCGTAAGACAATAAATAACTCCGCCAATGAGCGCCAAAATAACAGCGTGCTTACTCCATAAAAAAGCGAGATCTTTCTTATAGATCAAAATCGGCATCAAAATCAGGAAGGCGATAGCAAAGCGTAGTGCAGCAATGTCCCAAGCACTGATGTGCCATTGTGCATTTAAACGGGCAAAAAGTGTAAACCCGCCCCAAATGCACATGGTCACCAATACAAAAAAATAACCTTGCTTACGGGGAGACATATCAAGACTGCTTACAAACTAGAAAGGCAGCTAGATTATACCTCAGAACGCTGACGGCAAGCCTCATAAAGTGCCATACCTGTTGCCACACTCACATTTAGACTCTGTAAATTTCCAGACATCGGAATATAAACTTTATGATCACACTGTGCCTGTGTAATTGGGCGTAAACCCGTATCTTCGGCTCCCATCACGATCACGACTGGGCCAGAGAAATCACATTTTTGAATTGGCATTGCACTTTCATCAAGCATAGTGCCAATCACACGTGTATGAGTCGTCTCTTTGAGATGGGCTAATGTACGAGCCAAGTTTGTGACTTGAATAAATTTAACTTTTTCAGCTCCACCCGCTGCAACTTTACGAGCTGTTGGGGTTAAACTTGCCGAACGATCACGAGGTACAATCACTGCTTGCACGCCCATTGCAGCAGCGGTACGGATGCAAGCCCCTAAGTTATGCGGGTCTGTCACCTGATCTAATGCCAGCAATAAAGCATCTGGGGTTTCAGCCAAGATCTGATCTAGATCTTTTTCATTTAAAGTCGGATGCGGACGTACTGCTGCAACCACGCCTTGATGAAACGGTAGACCTGCAAGCTTTTCGAGACTATCACGGCTTGCTTTTTGTACACTAATTCCAAAAGGCTCTGCCAATTGCAAAATCTTTTGCAAACGCTGGTCATCCCGTCCTTTTAAAGTAAACAGGGTTAGCACACGTTCCGGTTCAAGTTCTAACAATGACTCCACTGAATGAACGCCATAATAATATTCCGGTTTTGCCATGCATGACCTCTAACAACGTTTGAGCAAAAAAATAAAAATCCTGCAAAGCCAACTTCACAGGATTTCTTTGGGCATAGTGTACCCGATTTGAATAGGAATTTCTTAGCCTTCTAAATGGCACACGTAATCGAGTACTTCATCAGTTTCGATTTTAAAAAGACTATTACCAGGCACATAAAATGATTGGCCTGCACGGAACAACTCACTTTCATTACTGTCCGCAATTGTTACGCGGCATTCACCTGAAATAATTTCCATACGCTCAGGAACATGGGTTTCAAAAGTTAAAGCTTGCTCAGTCGGCAAAATAACACCTAGTGTTTTTTTTGTTCCATCTTCAAATTGCACGGTATGGCTGATACATGCTCCACCAAAATAAACGTTTGATTTTTTGATGACCGTTACATGATCAAATTGGGTTGAACTCATGCACACTCTCCAGATAATGCCGTATTTATATAAATTATGATGAATGTAGTTTAATTGTGCCTAAATAACTAATCAATCAGTTTTCATACGGATAGACTTGTAATTTCCACTGCTGTGCCTGAATTTTTTTGGCAAAAGCATAAGGTAAGTTAATCTCAATATTTCGACTATTCGACACAATTGCATCGTATCTGCAAACTTCGACCTGATTTTCATCTAGAAGTACCCAACACACTCTCTGTGCAGTTGGATGGGCAACTGCTGTAGCAACTACCGGTGAACCGTCATTCATTCCTACATGAAAATTTTCGCTGTCGTTTTGCATTAACGCCAGATCATAAGCTGGAAAATCGATAGCATCTGAATCGAATTGCTGGCTATCGTGTATAAGCACATTTTGTTTTAAAGTCGGCCAAATACAGTAGCGCAAATAATGCTGATCCATCACCCGATTATCCAGATAACGTCCGGTGGCAACATAATCCCTGATATGTGCTTCAATATTATGAAAAATCCCCGTACATCCACCCCACATTCCCGCCAAAATTAACTCGGTATGAGAATAATTGTCTCGCATTAAGTGAAACCATTTATCACTCTTGAGCCAAGCATCTACAGCTGCTTTTTCGCGGTGCGAGACAATGGAGTCGGCATCACGTATCAGAAAACGCTTAATTGTCGGATCATCCATCACCAAAAAGCGCCAAAACAAACCAGATAGCTGTTTTTGAGAATCTGTAACCTGAATAACTTGCGCGCCCTTCTCTTTTAAACGCTGTTGCACCAGTACTGGCACAGTATCATCGACATAAAAGCGACACGTCCATTCAGGATAAATTTGTTTGGCTAACTGAATATTTAAAATAGAGGTTTCACAATAGCGAGGGTTTGCCCCAAACAATGAAAAAGCAATAATATTTTCTTGAGGATTTGCACTAAATGCTGGTGGTGCATGATTGGCAATAGACAAAACAGGTTCGCTCTTCACTAATTCTTTTTTGGTTGCAATTGCCAAGCGTCCAAATTTGATTGTTTCTTCTTTTTTCTTTAAGTGATGACAAACTTCTGTGAGTCCATCATATAAGTTTGTATTTACGTTAGCTCCACTTGCTTGAATCGCTTGTAAATAATGTTGATAGGCATCGTTATAACGGCCTAAGCGTAATTCGGTATAAGCTAAATCTGATAAGGCGCCAGCATGCTTGGGAACCAAATTAACAGCTTGTTTAACATGTTGATAAGCTTTGGCATAATCCCCTTGTGCTGCTGCCTGTTTAAATGCATTAAAATGCTGATTTAAAATTTTATTCATTTCCGCAGGATTATTTTTTTTATGGCGGTTGATCATCCCTATTGGTGGTTTCGGTAAGCTTAATGTTTTTTTCATTGTAAATATCCGCAATCTTGCTGTTCTATAATTTCAGTTAGAATAATAGATCACTTGTAGCAAATTCAAAACTTCTCTATCTTTAACCCATAATTTGGCGCGTTGGATGCGTTTATGCTCACACATTTAACTTTAATTAATTTTGCATTAGCTGATCATTTGGCTATTGATATAGAACAAGGATTTAATGTTCTAACAGGCGAAACAGGTGCCGGAAAATCATTATTACTGGATGCACTCTCTGCCTGCCTAGGGGAACGTACAGATACAAATTATGTCCGTTATGGTTCGGATAAAGCGGATATCACCGCAGTTTTTACCTATCAAAATAATAGTCCTGAAGCAAAATGGCTCCAAGACCACGAGCTAGATGATGATTCTGGGGAAATCCATTTACGTCGTGTGATTTTCGCAACCGGACGCAGCAAAGCATGGGTTAATGGTCGCCCGAGCAGTCTATCTGAACTCAAAGAATTAGGTCGCTTGCTGGTTCAACTCTATAGTCAGCACAGCCAGCAGCAGCTGCTTGAACCGCCTTATCCAAAGCATTGGCTAGATCGTTATAATAATTTTTATACTGAAGCAAATGATGTACGTGAAGCCTATAGCACATGGCAACGTACCATTCGTTTGCATCAAGCAGCCTTAGATGCACAAGCAACCCGACTGCAACGTATTGGTACTTTAGAGCATCAAATTGAAGAGCTCGAAGAGGTCATTCAAACTGACTATAAAGAAATTGAGCAAGAGTTCGATCGCCTCAGTCATCATGAACATATCATGCAAGATTGTAGCTATAGCCTAAATGTGCTTGATGAAGCTGAGCAAAACATTACTCAAGAAATGTCTTCGATTATTCGTAGATTAGAATCCCACGCGGGGCGTAGCGAACAACTTTCCGAGATCTATAATTCTTTACTCAATGCTCAAAGTGAAATAGATGATGCAACGGCAAACTTGCGTCAATTTATTGATCGTCAAAGTTTTGATCCAGAGCGAATGGAGGAGCTCAACTCTAAACTTGAAGTTTTCCATCGTTTAGCACGGAAATACCGAACTCAACCAGAAACGCTTAAAGAAGAATATGAAGCTTGGCAAAGTGAGCTTGAGCAATTACATCAACTTGAAGACCCAGAAACATTGGCAGAACAAGTTGAAAAGTCGCATGAGGAGTTCTTGGAGAAAGCTCAGCATTTAGACAATATTCGTCGTGAAGCGGCTGCTCCACTTGCTAAACAATTAACCGAACAAGTTAAACCTTTAGCGCTGCCAGAGGCACATTTTGAGTTTAAGTTTGAACCACTAGAGCAACCTACTGCTGAGGGTTTAAGTTTTATTCAACTATTATTTACTGCCAATAAGGGTATTCCTCCACAACCATTAGCACGAGTAGCTTCAGGTGGTGAACTTTCACGTATTGCACTTGTCATGCAAGTCATGAACGCTGAAAAAACCGAAGCAGAAGTGTTAGTGTTTGATGAAATTGATGTTGGTATTAGTGGTGGTACAGCAGAAGTTGTTGGACGTTTACTTGCCGACCTAGCCCAACATGTTCAACTTTTATGTATTACTCATCAGGCACAAGTTGCTGCACAATCAGATCAGCATTTACTAGTGAAGAAACAACAAACTGATCCAGCCAGTAGTACAATTGTTGAATTGGATGAAAATCAAATCATTTTAGAGTTAGCTCGCATGTCAGGCGGAGTTGAAATTAATGAAACAACCTTGCAACACGCAAAACAATTACGCCAACTTAAATTTCAGGCTTCTTCAAATTAATAAAAAATGAGAGAAAAAGATTGGCGAAATCCGATTAACTCTTGTATGTTGATAAAAAGAACCTATATAGATAAAAGGGTCGAGAGACCCTCTAGTGACATTTTTTGAGGGAGAACCGCTTAGGTGACCAAACAATATCTGACTCACCGTTGTCTGATTGCCCCGCCAGAAATGGCAGATGACTTTTTCGCAAACACTGTAATTTATCTTGCCCGTCATGATGAAGAAGGTGCTCAAGGCATTATTATTAACCGCCCTTCCGGCATTCAAATTAAAGAATTACTCAATGATCTCGACATTGAAGCAGACAATGTAAATCCACATGTGGTTTTACAAGGTGGGCCATTACGTCCCGAGGCTGGATTCGTTCTTCATACTGGACAACCGACATGGCATTCATCTATTGCTGTAGGTGAAAATGTTTGTATTACTACCAGTAAAGATATTCTTGATGCGATTGCCCACAATGAAGGTGTTGGTCGATATCAAATTGCTTTAGGTTATGCGAGCTGGGGTAAAAACCAGTTAGAAGATGAAATTACGCGCGGTGACTGGCTCATTTGTGATGCCGATATGGATCTGATTTTTAACCTGCCTTATGACGATCGTTGGGATGCAGCTTATAAAAAAATCGGTGTAGATCGTGCATGGTTAGCATCTGAAATCGGACATGCTTAATGACCGAAACACAATCAAAATCGATTATGGCTTTTGACTTTGGTACTCAAAAAATGGGAATGGCGATTGGCCAGTCTTCAATTGAAAGTGCCAATCCCCTCCCTCTATTTGTGATGAAAGATGGTATTCCAAACTGGGATCAGCTCTTAAAAATCGTGAAAGAATGGCAACCTGATCTATTTTTGGTTGGTTTGCCTTTGAATATGGATGATAGCGAGTCAGAACTTTCTACACGTGCCCGCAAATTTGCGAGACGTTTACGCCATCAAACCAATATTGAAACATTAATGGTAGATGAGCGTTTAACTACACGTGAAGCACGAGAAGAACTCGGTTTCTACCAAGAGCAAGGTCGAGCAAAAAAGCTTTCGGCAGATAGTTTTGCAGCCGCCTTACTCATTCAGAGTTGGTATCGAAATCCAGTCGGTTTAACACCGTAAGAACTAAAAAAGGAAGGCTAAAGCCTTCCTTTTTAGTTCTCGTTTTATTTCTCGATAATATGCACAGTTGCCGTACGTCCAGAGATGAAAGCAAGCTGGTTCTTTGGTGTTTCATCCAATACGATTTTTACAGGCACACGCTGCGCTAAACGAACCCAACTGAACGTTGGATTTACATTGGCAAGAAGTTTAGAACTGCTTGAGCGTTCACGATCTTCGATACCAGATGCAATACCTTGTACATGGCCTTTAATTTTCTGGCTATCCCCCATTAACTGTACACTGGCCTGATCGCCGACATGAATACGGTTTAATTTAGTCTCTTCAAAATAGCCCACAACATAGAGTTGTTTACGGTCAAGTAGTGCTGCAACAGCCTGACCAACTTGAACATAGTTACCTGGGCGCATATCAAAGTTAGATAAAGTACCATCAGCTGGAGCAATTACCGCAGCACGATGCATATTAAGCTCGGCCAAATGCAAGTTACTCGTAGCCGCCTCAATCAGAGCCTGTTGTTGTTTAACAGTTGCTTCCGCTTGTTGAATAGCAGCTTGGAGTTGCTCATGTTCAGCATGGGATTGATCACGTGTTGCGAAAACTTGATCTTGTTCTTGTTTAGAGATGGCGCCATCCATAAGATTTGAGTAGCGGCTTGCATTTTTCTCGGCTAACTTAATATTCGTATCTGATTTAATCAGGTTCGCTTTGGCTTGTGCTAAACCAGCTTGCGCTTGGGCAAAGGCTGCATTTGCTTTTGCTAAATCAGATTTTGCCTGCTCTACATCTAAAGCTCGGCGGGAAACATCAATTTTAAAGAGCACCTGACCTTTTTTCACAGTCTGGTTATCTTGCACCAATACTTCTGTCACAAGCCCCGCGACATCCGAAGATACTTGAATAACGTCACCACGAACTCGACCATCACGCGTCCACGGCGCTGCATTATAGTAATTCCATAAATGCACAATGGTATAGACCGCCAGCATTAATGCGACAATCAAAATTACTGGACGGATGACTTTTTTCAAATCCACCTGATTCATTTCACTCACCTAACTCAATCTTTAATTTCGCAAACATCTCTACGCACCGACCCCAACAAAAATTTGATGTATTACCAAAAGTAATAAGAGGTAAAAACACAAATTAAAAATACTAGGTAATGCAATCCAGCCTTGTGCAATCAACTTATTTGTTAAAGGACTTAACCCACGGAAACAGATATATGCCAAGAGTGCTTGAATGAGCAAAGAAGGCACATAAATACCATAAACATTAAACTCACCCATTTGCTGTGGCTCCTCTCAGGGTGCTGTTTTCATTCATTTGCTCTGATGAAACATGGCACATGCTATAAGCAATATTGTTCAGTGAAATGAGTAGTCTTTGTCGCATAGTCATATCTTCAACATTTGAAGCAAGCTGTTTTAATTCAAATAACGCTCGGTAGATTCGCTCTACTAAAGCTGTCGTATCATTTTCATCGTTTTCTTTAGCTCTAAACAGCTCATCCAGATTTTGTTGCAAATCGCCAATATGCTGAGTGAGTTCGGATGTTTGAGGAAACTGATTGGCTAACTCTTGCAATCGGCTTAAATCAACAATACTACTCGACTCAATCAGGGCCTGATGAATTGAAGTTTTAATCTCGTCTGATTGCACCATTTTGCTGTTTAGAATCCCAATCCGATCTAGCATACTGCGTAGATGAACTTTAAAATCAAGACCATATGGCAGATAGATCGCTTGTCGCATGGCACGGTAATGCAAGGCTAAAATACGGCTTGCACTCGTGTCTGGTGACATGGCGCGAACAACATCAATGACAATCAAAGACACTAAAACACCTAAGATCATGGCAAATGAACTATCAAGATAAGACACTGCATCCATGCTATAAGCATTGTGCAGGTTTAGTCCCATCATGGTATTAATACCCAACACCATACCTACTGGCATCAACATCTGGTTAGCCATCATAGACACTGCGAATAAGAACATCGGTAATAAAACCAGTCCAAGTTCCCAAAAAGTTGTGACATGCGGAAAAATACCAAATGCATAAACAAAGACTAAAACTGCTGAAGCTATACTGCCCCAGATAAAAATACGCAGAACCGGAACCGGGTTATCTAAGGCTGTTAAAATACAGGCGGTTACTGCTCCCATTTGCGCCATCATAAATCCAGCTTTCCATCCCGACACAATCCAGACCCCAGTCACGATAAAAGTAATAAGGACTGCACTAATCCCACCTCGTATCGCCACACCATGATCACGGTGTAAACTTGGATATTTGGTCGTCATTGGGGTAATGTTGTCAGGAATTTCTTTATTACCTTGCTGAATTCGCTGCCACAAAACTTTAACGGCTAACACATTGCTAATGAAATGGCGCACATCCATTTTCATAGCTGCAACCAAAACTTGTTGGTGTGTAGAAGCCGACTCCATCAAACTTGCGAAATCGCTTTCAAACTCATCAGGCAACTGCAAAATATTTTCATCAACGATTAGATCTTTTTGCTCTAAAAACTGTACAACATGAGCTGAAAGTTGTTGCAGTTTTTCTGCATGAGTCTCGATAAATCGAAGTTCTTGAAGTTGCTTGATACGCTCAGATAAAGCGACTAGATTAGCAACCACCATTGAGATTTGATGAAGCATTTCCTGCAAGGGTTTGGTCATGCCATGCAGTTCACCCTTTTCATAACTCAAATGTACTGCCAAGGCATGAATATCTGTGGTGTCGCGAGTAATGGCAGCCAAAAGCTGGGTATTGTTCTGCTGCGAATCTGTATTTAATAAATTAGCAAACAGATTTTCTGTATCTTTTAGGGCTTTTATCACCCGCTGTTTAATTGCTGAGCCAATATGCATTGGAAGAATCGTGGCAGAAACCACTGCACTTGAAATCACGCCAATCGAAATTTCTATAACCCGAGCTAAAGCAATATCGAATATATTGTATTGATCAATATAGGTAATCGCATTGAAGACGATCATGGCTGTCGAGTAACCCGCCAGCATAAAAGCATAACTACGTGGAGTACGATCAAGTAACGACACATAAAGCGCAAAACCCACCCACAACGATAACACCACGGTAAATATCCAAGGTGTATTAATTAAATGTGGTGTTAGAGTTAAGGCAATCACAGCTCCACCAATTGTCCCTACCACCCGATAGACACATTTAGAGGACACCATTCCTGAATATGGATTGGCAATAATCAGGACCGTACCAATCGACCACATCGGATTAATCAGATCTAATTCAAATGAAACAAATAGTGCCAACATTCCGGCAATAAATGTTTTTAAGGCAAAGATCAGATCAAGCCTACTCGGGCGGAACGCCAGTATTTGCTTTAATAACATGAACTCATCTCAAATACAGATTTGAACTGATGAGCATGCCCTTCAATATTTGATTGTCTTTCTAAAGACAACACAACTTTGCCATTTGCCTCAAAGCAAATGATATGAGGAGCATCCTTCAATACAATGATTTTTCCACATCTCGCCTGATTGGCAGAGATGATTTCAGTTTGGGCGCCATTTAAACGGCCAAGCTTTGGAAAGAAGAGGTATCAAGAAATCAATCTGGAACCGACCAATTTCTCGATTAGATATTTTGTTTGGCAATTTTTTCAAAATAAAGCGATTTAGTCAACTAAAATATCTCCATTTGATAATTTGATATATTTTTTAATTATCGTATATGATGTATAAGCCAAGAGAAGTTTTCTCTTTGTCAGAGTAAAATACTCAAATCAGGCATTTATTTTAGAATTGAGACAAATCTTCTTTTTTTCTGTTATAAAAAACTCAAAGATGACTCGTTGTTAAAGGATACGAACAAGACATTATGGCAATTTCAAGTTTTGGCAAAATTTTAACCGTACTGGACCTATTTTCAGTTTCGCGTCCAATCATTAATGTCGATATTATTTGCGAAGAACTTGGCTTGTCCAAACCAACGAGTTACCGTTACCTTAAAGAACTAGTATCGGCTGATCTATTAAAACGCATTAATGGAACCTCTGGCGATTATACCTTAGGCTCAAAAATTGCAGTTCTTGACTATATATCCAGAACAACCGACCCACTGGTTCAAATCAGCACACCGTTTATGCGAAATATTGTAGAACGTACCGAACTGTGCTGTTTGCTTACCTATTTAAATGATGACTATTGCATTGACATACATCATGAAATATTTAAAGACACTGAGCTACTTTCATATGGCCGAGGCTGCCCAAGACCGATTTACGTTGGATCATCTCCAAAAACAATGATTTCGCATTTAAGTAAGCAGCGCATGCAGGACTACTACCACCGTTACCAGCAAGAATTAAAACAATCAGGTTTTGCTGAAGATGAACCGAGCTTTATTCAGCGTATGCGTAAAATTAAAAAACAAGGGTTCTATTTCTCACAAGGTGAGATTGACCCAAATGTTTCAGGTCTAGCTGTTCCTGTTCGTTTTTCAAACAAAGAAGTACCTTTGGCTTTAACTTTAGTTGCCTCTAAAAATCGTTTTGATTTTTTAAACGTTGAAAAGCTCATCGAAATTTTGCAAGAAAATGCAGCACTTATTGAACAACGTTTTATGGAATTATCTGAAAAAGGTGAAATCTAAAACTCCACCTTATGATAATTTAAACTTTTCTTACACTTTAAAACATTGAATATATCACAATATTCTCATATTATGATTTTAGCTCCTATTGATGATTCTTTTCATCAGCAGCTCATCAGTAGAAGCATCCCCCTCAGAGGAATAAGCTCATGCTGCCATCATGGGCTTTTTTCTTGTCTTATTTTTATAAAAACTTAAATTGCCGAAAAGTAAGATTAATACGTGGTTGTAAAATCTTTGTTGAGCGATTTAAACGGTGTTGCCAATATTGTTGAGTCTCACCACGCATCACAATGAGTTGGCCTGGCTGTAGCCACAATTCAATTTTCTCTTTACTTTGAATATGTCTAAAAGAAAATTTACGAGTAGCACCAAAGCTTAAAGAGGCGATTGTTGTCGTTCTTGCCAAAGAAACATCCGAGTCACTGTGCCAAGCCATTCCTTGGGTTCCATCTTCATAAAGATTTGCCAAACAAGAATTAAATTTTTCTGAAAGTATTTGCTCTACCTGTTGTTTTAATTTAGCGAGTGCTTTGTCCCACGGTAAAGAATCACGTGCGACACCCGAATATTTATATTGATAGTAGTCATCTCCATACCATGCAACTTTTCGAGCTGTAATAAAGTGCTTGCCATACAACTTAGCCTCGTCATGTTTCCATGCGAGGTGTTGGTAAAGATAATCAAAATATTGTTCAGCTTCTTCAGGGCTTAAAATACAACCATAGTCCTGAACTTCACCATCGTAGGGTAATAAATTCTCACAAGGCTCTGGAGAAAATAAATCCAAGGTCATACGGTCTCTCCATGTTGCTTTGACATCTCCCAAGCTAACAATGCCAATTTACGCCCCTTTTGCCAATGATATTCTCCAACCATCCCTGTGGCACGGATCACTCGATGACAGGGAATCAGATATGCAATCGGATTCTGCCCAATTGCTGTAGCAACGGCTCTAACTGCTTTAGGCTTCCCAATTTGCTCTGCAATATCTTGGTAAGTCCGAAGTTGCCCTTCTGGAATGGTGAGCAAGGCTTCCCATACTTGTAGCTGAAATGGAGTTCCAGCCAAATTAAGAGGAAGTTTCTGCTGTAAGTGTTCTGAAAAATCCTGTTCAAACCACTTTGCAATTTGTTGATGCCAAATCGGTGACTGATTTTTCAATTGAGCTTTCGAAAAGTACTGCTTAATGAGTTGTTCAATATTGGCGTGAGTTTCGATAAACCGTATAGAACATATGCCTTTTTCACTACTGACAACCAACAACTCACCGAAGGGACTTGTCTCAACCGAATAATTAAGAATAACGCCTTCGCCTTTTTGTTTATATTCCCCAGGCGTCATCCCTTCAAGCTGAATAAACAGATCGTGTAAACGTCCTGTGCCAGATAAACCCGTATTTAAAGCGGTTTCTAATAAACTCCGTTGTTGCAACAGATGATATTTGGCCTGTTGCAAACTCATATATTGCACAAATTTTTTCGGGCTAATCCCTACCCATTCCTGAAACTGGCGTTGAATATAGCTTGGGCTTAAATTCATATGACTCGCCACATCGTCCAGACTGGGTTGCTGGTCTAGATGTTCATATAAATATTCAATCACAGTGGCAATTACAGCAAATTGCCGAGAAGAAAGCATTTGCATGTGTCACCTCCTTAGCACTTATATCTTACATTAAAGTAGCCAAAGCCCTATGACGACCCGATTCTTGCACTCTTCAAAAATAAAAAAGCCTTTCATTATAGAAAGGCTTAATCATTCAATATGCACTTAAGGCTGCTTTAAATAAGGCCAAGCTGCTTTGAGGTAAATAAACATTGACCATAGAGTTAAAATGACCGCTGTATATAACAAAGCATAGGCAAGCATTTCTAAAGGCTGCCAATTAAGTAAGAACACACTAATGGCAATCATCTGAAAGGCTGTTTTATATTTACCTACAGTCGATACTGCCACACTGGTTCGTGCGCCAAGTTCTGCCATCCATTCACGTAAAGCAGAAACTGTAATTTCACGTGAAATAATAACAATTGCTGCAAAAGCCATTGAGATCGTTGGATTCCACTGCACTAAAACAATCAGTGCAGCCGCCACCATGAGCTTATCTGCAACTGGATCTAAAAAACGGCCAAATGCTGAAGTCTGGTTTAAAGTTCGTGCCAAATAGCCATCAAACCAATCGGTAATAGCAGCAAACACAAAAATAGCCGTCAAGATAATATGACGACTCATACTTCCTTCGTGCTCACCAATACCCATTGCAGGCGGCCAATACGCGATCACCAAAAATACAGGAATAAGCGCAATACGCGCTAATGTTAGGATATTTGGGATATTCAGGATTCGCCCTGTGGTCATAAACACCGCCAATTAAGTCTTCATGCATCTTGTAACAGACAAAAATACTTTCTTCAATATTGTATCTATCTGTAACAGCCACTTTATACGAAATATATGAATCGAGGAAGTGGACTGCTTAGGTAAATACCGTAACAGTTTGCCGTAAAATTGCAATTAAATGATCATTTTGGTCCCAAAGATGGGCATATTCTGTGGAATAACCTTCACCTGCATATTCAGTTACCACTTTATATTTAAACCAGTCACATAATTGATGTTGGAACGGATGGACATAGGTAATGTGCCAAGTTAAAGAACTTGCAGGAGCAACTTGCTTAAACATCGGCAATACACCAGGTGGCCAAATATCCATCAAGACAATTAAATCTGGCAAAGTCATTTGACGATTTTCATGCTTATTAGGATTAAACCTTGACCATCCTCCAAAGTCAGCATACTGACTTCCTGTAACAGGATAATGACCTTCTGCCCAGCATACATCAAAATGTTGATAGCATTCTGGCATTTGTCTAGCAAAAGGAATAGGTTGTAACTTTTCAGGTTGCCTATAAACTGGAACGATAGGCTCATGTCGCACTTTAATATTCGACGCACGCGGCACACCAAAGCTTGCGACCAAAATCGTTTGTACCGCACCATCTTGCCATAAACGGGTTTCAAGCGTAGTGACCGATTTCCCTTCTCTTAAAATTTCAATAGTCAATTGGGCAGGCCCCTGTTGTACAGGGCCCACGAAAGTAACACTACAACTTAATAATCTTTTATTTGGATCTTGAATATTGCAGCAGGCCTTTTGCATGAGTAATCCAGCGACAAGCCCACCAAAAACAGTTCGCCCTTGTAGCCACCCTTCGGGTATTTCAATCCATTCCTTTTGTTTTATTTCTTCAAATAATTGCAGTAATGACATTCACTTCCCTAAAGCACTCTGACTCTTGATGAAACATCTTTCATCATTTTAAAGGGAATGTGAATGATCATTCTTGTACTTATATACCAACTATTTGGTCATTCAGCATAGAAACCTATCTTTATTCATGCAGAATTTTATAAATCGTTCTTGCCATCATTTCACCAAAACCGGGCACAAGAGTAAGCTCTTTTTCAGATGCTTTTAAAACGCCTTGGATTCCACCAAAATGAGTTAATAAATCTCGACGGCGCTTTGGCCCCAACCCAGGAATTGCCTCTAAAACTGAGGTACTTCGGCGTTTGTCGCGTTTAGCACGATGTTTAGTAATCGCAAAACGATGGGCCTCATCACGCACCTGCTGAATCAAGTGCAATGCCTTATGGTCTTCCGGTAACTGGATTTTTGTGCCGTCGGTAAAATGCAGGGTTTCAAGTCCGGGTTTACGCCCTTCACCTTTAGATACACCCACCATAAAAGCGTCTAACCCAAGCTCTTGCATAACTTCCATTGCCATATGGAGCTGGCCTTTACCACCATCAATCAACAGTAAATCAGGCAATATGGCCTTTTTATAACGACGTGTTAAAGCTTGACGCATAGCAGCATAATCATCGCCTGCTGTGATGTCTTGAATGGCAAATTGGCGGTAGTCACGCTTACGAGCGCCCCCTTGATCAAACACGACACATGAGGCAATTGGAGCTTCACCCATGGTATGACTAATATCAAAACACTCAATACGATCAACGGGTCTTCCCACCACTTGCTCTAACTGATGGAAACGTTCATTAAGTTCTAAATGATTACTCAACTGCCCCTTAATGGCATGTTGAACGTTCATTTCGGCTAGTTCCAGCCACTCGGCACGAGTTTCTCGAACATTACTCTTAATCTGAACCTTTTTGCCAAACTGCTGTGCCAACGCTTCCTCTAGTTCTTTACAATCAGGCAAAGCAATATTTACGATAAGCTCATTGGGAACTTCATCTGCAACCTGAAAGTAAAAGTTCGCCATAAAGTCACTCAGCATTTGCCCAAGATCATCACCAAGCATGTCTGGGAAATAACTTTTTCCACCCAGCATTCGCCCATTGCGTACATACATAATTTGCACGCATGTCACGCCTGCCTGATATGCAATTGCCAGAATATCTGCTTCGCCTTTGACTTTAAATACGGCTTGTTGGGCTTGTACTTCACGTAATAAAGATAAACGATCACGGTAAAAAACAGCTTTTTCAAATTCAAGCTCAGCCGCTGCTTGTTCCATTTTGGCAATGAGCTCTTGATTAAGCTCTTTGGTATCACCTTGCAAAAAGCGAATACTATTATTAACGTCTTCTTTATAATCTTCGGGCGAAATCAGACCTACGCACGGAGCTGAACACCGCTTGATCTGGTATTGCAAACATGGACGCTTGCGCTGTGAAAAATAACTATTTTCGCACTGACGCACATTAAAAAGTTTTTGCAAAACCAGTAACGTATCACGTGCACTATAGGCACTTGGGTACGGGCCAAAAAACTTACCAATTTGGTGCTTACCTTTACCACGCCCACTGGCAAGCCGAGGATAGGGCTTATCTGCCGACACAAAAATATAGACATATGACTTATCGTCCCGCAGCATGATGTTATAAGGCGGTCGATGTTGTTTAATTAAATTTTGCTCGAGGAGTAATGCTTCAGTTTCTGAACGAGTGACTAACGTTTCAATATCATAAATTCTGGCAACTAAAGCCTGAGTTTTAGGATGCTCAATGGTTTTAACAAAATAACTCGATACCCGATTCTTTAGGTTTTTCGCTTTGCCGACATATAACAATTCACCCTCCTTCCCTAGCATTTTATAAACACCTGGAAGCTGGGTCATGTTGGCTAAAATTTTTTCAATATGAGGACGAGCGTTTTGATTCACTATTGGCATGCATGGCTTAATACTGAATACCTAATGTGATGTTTTCACCCCTAATTTTCAAGTGCTTTACTGTGCTAGAACATAAATTTGGAAAGCAATTTAAATATGGTCCGACAGATTGTGTCGTACTCGCTTAAGAGTCTAGACGATAGTAACTATATTTAACGTCTTTTTCTTTATACACCGCATAGGTTTTTTGACGAAAATCCGAGAACCAACCATTGCCTGTATAGCCTGCAATATGACCATAAGTGTGGCCACTAGTTCGCTCAATAATGTAAATGTCACCTTCTTGTGGACGGTTGAAAGCAGGTTTAATTTTCTTATAACCATTCTTTTCTAGCGTTTGCCCCCAATCAGAAGCAGCTACAGGATGCTTTGACACATCTGCTCCAGCCGCTTGTAGAGCAATACGAATATTTTTGGCGCATTTCTCTTTACTATGGTTGGCAGAGATACTTTCGAGCTTACTCGAGAACTTATGCAAATTAATATTTTGGTCTTCAGCTTTATGATTTTTAGTTATAGATCGTTTAGATTTTTCAGTCGTCGAAGCTGCTTGTCTTAACATCACTTTTGTTTTTAAATCACCTTGAGAACTGTCTTCTTTTCTCTCTTCGATATGATGAACATGTGCATGAGCTGCGTGATGAGCATGAGCCATTTTAAAACCTACTTCCGCTGACCAGTCTTCGAAAAAACCGCGCCATTGTAGAATCAAAATTGCCTATTGGCTCTTAATAGTTGTAACAAATTACCAGCACTGTGAAATAGGTCACAAAATTAATCATTTAGATCAATAATCAATACATTTTTCATATTATCTACTTAGTACAAGTTTACATAAATTTATTTTTTATAAAAAAATATTAAAAAATAAAATATTATTAAAGTCTACATAAAATAATATTTTAATAAAACTGAAAAAATAATGTCATTTAACTTTTTTAATATTTGGATTCAACTCTTAAAATATCCATAATATATTAATATATATATCTTAATCTTTACTCTAATCGGTAGCATGATCTACTCAACTCAAGGTTTTTCAAAAGACTGGAGCCAAGTTCCTCTATGCAGTACAGACCAACCAGCATGTATTACAGGCCTTTCTACGTTGAAACCTGTAAATTTAGAAAATGGAAAAATTGTCTTTGATTTCGATACAGATGGATGTTTAGCTTCAGCACCAGTACAAAAACAAGGTGAAAACTATTTCCCTAATAATGGTTTGGATACTTCAGGCACTTTAGAGGGTCAATGCAGCTATAGGGATCAATTGAGCAAAGCAAATATTATTTATAAAGAAAAATGTACGACTTATCAGAATTCCATTTACTGCGGTCGTATTTTTGCACTTTACACTGTTAAAGATAAAGCCGTAAATGGTAGTTTAGACTTCATAGGACACCGACATGATCTAGAGCACGCTGTAGTCTGGATGAAGGATGGTAAAGTGACGCATATAGGTGTAAGTGCACATGGAGAACTAATTAATACCCCCGCCAATCAATCTCCATTAGCAAAAGAATATGGTAATAATGCCTACGCCGTTGTTTACCATAAAGATGGGGTATTGACACATGCTTTGCGTTTAGCAACATCCAAGACATCAAATAATATTCAAGTCGTTAATGAGGTTCCAGAAAATCCAACAGGAAAATGGGTTTTACCTAATGTGATTGAAATTGATCAGGCACCTACAAATTACATTAATACTCTTTTTAGCTCGGACTACGGTCAAGCAACACTTGAAATAAAACCATCTCGAATTATTAATTTTTTAAATAGTAAGAAACCTGCTGAATGGAACAATGTGACTTTTTATTAATTAAAACTTAATAAAAACTTAATTTATTGGAACTTTAACTATTTTTAGAGAATTGATATTTAAAATAATTTAAATAAAATTGCTTAAAGTAAAAAACGCCCTTTGGGGCGTTTTTTATTAAAATACATATGGTCGAACAAAAATCAAAAAGAAAATCCCAAGCATCAAGAACCATTTCAAGAAATAATACAACTTACGGTTCGATGCTTTTAAGGCTTTAGCTTTAATACGAATTTGATAAAGATAAGCAAAAGCTTTATTTAAGCCACCTGTTTGGTCGCCTGTTTCATTCGGTGAACTTGCCGCAGTCATCACTTTACGACCAAACCAATGGTTGAAACGCTCCATCCATTTTACTTTCATTGGACGTTCAACGTCTGCAAAGAAAATAATACGGTTTTGATCAGTCTTATTTTCAGCATAGTGAATATAAGTTTCATCAAACACGACACTTTGACCATCACGCCAAGAATATCTTTCGCCATCGACATCAATAAAACAACGGTCATCATTTGGTGTAATTAGACCTAAGTGATAACGCAAAGAACCTGCATACGGATCACGGTGTCTTACCAAACGGCTGTCAGGTGCAAGCTCGGTAAACATTGCTGCTTTAATTGTCGGCAATGTTTTAAGAAGTGCTGTAGTTTTTGGGCAAAGCTCAGCAGCAGATGGATGACTCGATTCATACCATTTGAGGTAAAAACGCTTCCAACCTGTTTTAAAGAATGAGTTAAAACCTAAATCGTTATAGGTACTTGAAGCTTTAATCCCACCTTGGTCATATAAAGCTTTCGCTTCATCTCGAATCATTTCCCAATTTTCATCCAGCACTTTTAAATCTTTAAAATGCTGTGTATCGATATAAGGTTGATTCGGCACCTTTGAAAAGATGTACATTAAAAAGTTAATCGGTGCGAGCAAGGTTGAATGGTCAAAAAATTGACGATAAAACGAGTGACGCACTTTGCCGCGATGTTGGATATACAATGCTGATATCACAAAAATCGCTAATATGATCCACTTAATCATATTGCTACTCTTTCAAAAGATTAGGGGCAACTTCACCTTATATTTAAGGAGAGAGAAACCGGAAGTTTATTTAATTGGTGCAAATTTTAACAAAATTGACTTAGAAAAAGCGAATGTAAAAAAATTAAGTCAAATAATAGACAGCGCTGGTGTAATAAAAATTTTAAATATAGTGTATTTTTCCATAAATTTAAGGAAGTTAAAATTTATTACTATTATTACTGTTATTTACAGATGATCCCACTAACAATTGACATTTTTGACAAAAAATTAACTTTTAAAACTTATTCGTTTTTATATAAAAAATTGATAATTCCTATGCTTTATCAAGAAAAAGTTAAATTAAAACAAATGTCTTTCGTTATTAGCTATCTTTATGATTTCTTTTATGCATTTCATATAGATGAATTGAATAATAAATAAGATGACCCTTGCGTCACGGCTTGATACAACTTGTCAGGTTTTTTTTAGATATAGTTATCGTAAGATTAGCGAAGCATAAATGTGTACCTAAGATGTGCACACGCTTCATAACATCAACTTAGAAGTCCTCCAAAACTAAGGAGATCAGGCATGATCCACGCTGGCAATGCCATTACCGTCCAAATGCTTTCGGACGGAATTGCAGAATTCCGCTTTGACTTACAAGGTGAGTCGGTCAATAAATTTAACCGTGCAACAATTGAAGATTTCCAAGCTGCTATTGCTGCGGTAAAAGCAAATAATGATATTAAAGGCTTAGTTGTTACCTCGGGCAAATCGACATTTATTGTTGGGGCAGACATTACCGAATTTGGTGAAAACTTCGCACAAGGCGAAAAAGCAATTGTTGACTGGCTTATGCCTGTTCACGAAATCTTCAATAGCTTTGAAGATTTAGAAATTCCAAAAGTTGTTGCTATTAACGGTATGGCGTTAGGTGGCGGTTTTGAAATGTGTTTGGTTTGTGACTATCGTGTGATGTCAGAAGCTGCACAAGTGGGCTTACCGGAAATTAAACTTGGTATTTACCCAGGTTTCGGCGGTAGCGTACGTTTAAGCCGTCTGATTGGTATCGACAACGCGGTTGAATGGATGGCGATGGCTGCTCCTAAAAAACCAGCTGCTGCCCTAAAAGATGGTGCGGTAGATGCGGTTGTAGCTGCTGATAAATTACTTGAAGCTGCAACTGACTTAGTTAAGCAAGCAATTTCTGGTCGTTTAAACTGGAAAGCAAAACGTCAAGAAAAGCTTGAAGCTGTAAAATTGAACCCACTTGAACAAATGATGGCGTTCAATACTGCGAAAGGTGCAGTGCTTGCTAAAGCAAACCCTGCTCAATACCCTGCTCCAAAATTATTACTTGATTCATTACAAGCGGGTGCAAGTCTTGCGCGTGACGAAGCATTAAAAGCTGAAGCTGAAGGCTTTGCAAAAGCTGCGATTACGCCACAAGCTGGTGCATTGATTGGTTTATTCCTCAATGACCAAGTTGTTAAGAAAACTGCTAAAAAATATGAAAAAGGTGCACACCCTGTAAATCAAGCGGCGGTACTTGGCGCTGGTATCATGGGTGGAGGTATTGCTTACCAAGCGGCAAGCAAAGGTACACCAATTATCATGAAAGATATTGGTAATCCACAACTTGCTTTAGGTATGAAAGAAGCGAACAGCTTGTTAACTAAACAAGTTGAACGTAAGAAAATGAAACCTGCGCAAATGGGTGAAACGCTTGCACGTATCCGTCCTACTTTAAGCTACGATGAGTTTAAAGAAGTTGACATCGTGATCGAAGCAGTTACAGAAAATCCAAAAGTAAAAGAAATGGTACTTGCGGATACTGAGAAGAATGTTCATGCAAATACGATTATTGCTTCTAATACTTCTACGATTTCAATCACGCGTTTAGCAAAAGCATTACAACGTCCTGAAAACTTCGTTGGTATGCACTTCTTCAACCCAGTTCATATGATGCCGCTTGTAGAAGTTATTCGTGGTGAAAAGACTTCTGAAGAAGCGATTGCAACTACTGTTGTTCTTGCTCAAAAAATGGGTAAAACACCGATCGTTGTAAACGACTGCCCAGGGTTCTTGGTTAACCGTGTATTGTTCCCTTACTTTGGTGCGTTTGACCTTCTTGTAAAAGACGGCGCAGACTTCCAGCAAGTTGACAATGTAATGTCTAAGTTTGGCTGGCCAATGGGTCCTGCTTACCTTATCGACGTTGTAGGTATCGACACGGGTGTACATGGTGCAGAAGTCATGGCTGAAGGTTTCCCAGACCGTATGAAGCCAGACTACAAAGGTTCAATCCAAGCAATGTACGAAGCTAAACGTCTTGGTCAAAAGAATGACGTTGGTTTCTACAAATACGAACTCGATAAGAAAGGCAAGAAAGCAAAAACTGTTGATCCAACAGCGTATGAAATCATTGCTCCTTTCGTCACTGGTGAAAAACGCGAGTTTGATAACCAAGAAATCATTGACCGTATGATGCTTGCTTTCTGTAACGAAACAGTTCGTTGCTTAGAAGACAACATCGTTGCAACTGCTGCTGAAGCAGACATGGCAATGATTATGGGTGTAGGTTTCCCTCCATTCCGTGGTGGTCCATGTCGTTATATCGACCAGACTGGTGTTGCTGAATACGTTGCACTTTGCGACAAATATGCACACTTAGGTAAGGCTTATGAAGCGCCACAAATGTTGCGCGACATGGCTGCTAACAACAAAAAATTCTACGGTTAAGGAGCAACGTGAATGGCTACTTTAAATCCACGTGACGTTGTCATCGTTGATGGCGTACGTTCTGCAATGGGTAAAACCAAAAACGGTATGTTCCGTAATGTACGTGCTGACAGCTTATCTGCTGAATTGGTTCGTGCACTCGTTGCTCGTAACCAGTTTGATGTAAACGAAGTTGAAGACCTGATCTGGGGCTGTGTAAACCAGACTCTAGAACAAGGTATGAATATTGGCCGTAACATTGGCTTATTGGCTGACTTACCAAAAACTGTTGCTGGTCAAACGGTAAACCGTCTTTGCGGTTCTTCTATGCAAGCGCTTCATACTGCTGCTGCACAGATCGCAACAAACCAAGGTGATATTTTCATTATTGGTGGTGTAGAACACATGGGCCACGTAGGTATGATGCACGGCATCGACTTAAACCCAGAAGCATCTAAACACTATGCAAAAGCATCTAACATGATGGGCTTAACTGCTGAAATGTTAGGTCGCATGAATGGCATTAGCCGTGAAGAGCAAGACGCTTTTGGTGTTGAATCTCACCGCCGTGCTTGGGCTGCAACTCAAGAAGGTCGTTTCAAAAACGAAATCGTTGGTGTTGAAGGCCACGATGCAAATGGCTTTAAAATCCTTTGCGACATCGACGAAGTAATTCGTCCAGATGCAAACCTTGAAGCGTTCAAAGCATTACGTCCTGTATTTGACCCGAAAGGCGGTACTGTAACTGCGGCTACATCTTCAGCTTTATCTGATGGTGCTTCTGCAATGTTACTTATGTCTGCTGAACGCGCACAAGCGTTAGGTTTAAAACCACGCGCTGTAATTCGCTCTATGGCGGTTGCAGGTTGTGACGCAGCAATCATGGGTTACGGTCCAGTTCCAGCAACTCAAAAAGCGCTTAAACGTGCTGGTTTAACGATGGCTGATATTCAAACTATCGAGTTAAACGAAGCATTTGCTGCTCAAGGCTTATCAGTAATGAAAGGCTTAGGTATTTATGACAAGCAAGACATCATTAACTTAAATGGTGGTGCGATTGCTTTGGGTCACCCACTAGGCTGTTCTGGTGCGCGTATCACCACTACGTTGTTAAACGTAATGGAACAACAAGATACTCAAATCGGTCTTGCGACCATGTGTATCGGCCTTGGTCAAGGTATTGCAACAGTAATCGAACGTGTTTAATTAACACCAAGATAAAAAAATCCCCGCTCAATGCGGGGATTTTTATTTTAACGTCCTTTTAAACCATCTTGAATTTGCTGTTGTAATTTTATGAGGTCACTAAGGTTAACTTTCATCGTACCTTCACGATAAGCATCGACATTACTTCGGTTAATGTTCAAAGGTCTTAACATTTCAAAAATACCGTTGGTTGGATCAGAAGACTGTATCCCACCCGCTACCGCTAAGATATATTCTTGTAAGAATGGAGAAAGTTGAGACAAATCAGGTTGTGCCATGACTGGCTGATAATCTACTGTAGTCATGCCTTCAGGGACTAAAGCATTTTGTATATCATAATGCGTTTTATACTCATGATGTTGCAGAGCCTGACGTACTTTTTTATCTTCTTGGAAAGGTACAAAACCCACCTCTTCACGTAACTCAGATTCAGCCATAACGCGAATTGTTGGTAAAGTCGCTACTTCCTCTGCTTGAACAGTCGGTAAACCCATAAAAGCAAATGCAGCAATGAAGGCTGATTGTTTTAGAAAGTTCATAACTTGCTCCAAAAATCACTCACCCTATTTCAACTAAAAGATGATGATTAAATTAAAAGTATCTATAAATAGGCTACAACAAAGTCGAATTTGATTCAGTAAGGCTCAGATAAACGGTAAATATAATTAAAATTTTTAATGTAATAGTAGGGTTCTTCTATTTATTAAAACCTGCAAGCTATATAAAGCACACTATAAATTAGGCAAAAGTGTCTAGTTTATAGTGTGCTATTCATCTTATAAGTTTTATTTACTGTCTAGCATCTCTTTTAGAGAATTCACGACTTGTGGAAACGACGTATACCCTTCACGACCTAAAAAATGTCCACCATTAGGAACGGTAATGTACGGTGCATCAATTTCTTTCGCCAATTCAATCGTCAGTTTGGGCGGAACCAAATCATCATTATCAGACAAATACACCAGCTTTTTCTTTATGTCCTTAAAGTAATCCGTGTTGACTTTACTTTTTGTTATATAAGCATCGAGTGGAGAAAAGTCTGAGATTGGTCCAGAAAATCCAGATACTAAAATCATTCCTCCAATCTTTTGGTAATCATGTCTTTGTAAAAAGTGCAGTAACGTAATCACCCCTAAACTGTGCGCAACAAAATAGGTATTTTCATCCACCTTAGGGACCTGTTGATCTAAAACCTTTTGCCATGCATTTACATCAGGATTCTCAGAATCTGGAAATGGAATTAAGGTAACGGTTGTATGCTCATCTTCTATTTGATGTTTTAGGTCTAAAAACCAGTGATCATCTATAGAAGCTGAATAACCATGAAGTACAAATATTTGACGCATGCTCTTCTCCTGAAGTTCAATTGTTTTGGCATTTGCAACAAATGACATGAAGCCGAATAACACCAATAAAATGAGTTTTCTAATCATGGAACAATTACCATTTTGAAAGATATAAACATGCTAAACTATGACACCACTGTTAAGGTCAACCCTATTTTATGAACCTTGCCAAAGTTGCCGAACTCACAAAGGTAAGCCCTCGTATGCTGCGTTATTATGAGAGTTTAGGGCTTATACAGCCTCATCGAGCAAGTAATAACTATCGAAGTTATACGCAAAAAGATATTGAAAATATTAAGAAAATTAAAATATTGAATGATGCAGGCATGAACTTAAAAGATATTCAGGTCTTGCTGCCTTGTTTTGATTTAGATGAACGCGTATTTACTCTATGTTCAGTAGTTCAAGAAAAGCTGCAAACTGAGCTCATGCATGTGTCTGAGCAGTTAATCAAACTACAATCTTCTCAAAGTTTATTACAATCTTTTTTAACCAAAGGAAAAGTCGAAAGCACCAAACCATAATTTTTGATGCTCATGCTTTGCTTATTCTTTTAAATCTCCTTCGAGAGCGGCCACATTCTTTTTCTTAATTTTTTCAATTTTTGCATTTAGTTTTAGAACATCTTGATAAAGCCCATTAAACTGTTTGACCTGAGCATTTTCATGAAAAAGAATCATCTGATCTTTTTTTTGCCATTCATAATTTTTTAGAAGCTTAAACATTTGTTCAGCTTTATCTAAAATTTCTAGTTCAATCATAAAAATTGCATGATCTTGATCGGCTTTTTGCTGTGTTCCCAATTTCATTTCAAGGAGTTGTCTCATCTCTGCATCAACCGATAATTCCTGAACCTTTGCTAAGAAAGTTTTATGAATCTTTTCATATTCAGTCTGGTACTGATCTGAAGCTTTACGAACATCAGCTAGCATTTTTTCGGTTTCTACAAATTTTTGCTTTTTATCAAGATCTAAACGATCCACATTTAAAAAAGTATCCCATTTTGCTGCTTTAAGTTCTCTCAAGTATGCGTTTCGTGCATTTATATTTTGAATCCAATAACTTAAAAGGAATTCTGAAATTTGCTTATAGTGTCCTGCCAAACGCTTATCATGAATATCGAGCTGGACGGGCTTAGACCAGTCTTGTGCTTGGTCATAAAGCTGGTTCATTTTTTCAGTCATGACCACATCAAACATTTGACTACTGTCTTTGGCCTGCTGCTGTTTGATATGTTGATAGGTGAAAAAAATAATGCTTGTGATAACAATCAGACTTGCAATCGCAATCAAAACTCGGCGCATACACACCTCCTATTTCCCTTCTTATAGTTTTGCTCTTTATAGTTATAAAATAGAGCTTATTCTTCTTTATATGCCATTTATTTCACAATACGCAACACTGTATTCGCTACCCAAAGCTTTAAATCCTTATCCATCATCCCTATTATGATGGGTAATTAAAATTTATGAGATTCTCCCATGCGTGTTGATGTCTGGTCTGATGTAGTTTGCCCTTTTTGTTATATTGGTAAAAAACGCCTTGAGCATGTAGCTGCTGAAGCAGGTATTGATCTTGAAATTCACTGGCATAGTTTTGAATTAGATCCTGATGCGCCAGCTAAACATGACACTTCAAATACTGAACGTCTAGCTAAAAAATATGGCCGTACCTATGAAGAGATGGAAGAAATGGAGCGCAATATTGCGGCCATGGCTGCTTCTGAAGGTATTGATTTTCAATGGCAAAAAGCCAACTCAGGCAATAGTTTTAATGCACACCGTATTATTCACCTTGCGCAAAGCAAAGGTTTAGGTAATGAAGCTAAAGAAGCTTTTTTCCATGCTTATATGACCGAAGGTCTCGCAATTGGCGAACGTGAAGTTGTAGAAGAAATTGCATCTCGTATTGGTTTAGACAATGCTGAAGTTGAATACGTACTAGATACCAACGAACTATCTGACTTTGTCCGTCATGATGAAAAAATTGCACGTGAGCAGCTTAATGTAACTGGCGTGCCATTTTTTGTATTTGACCAAAGAATCGCTCTTGCTGGCGCTCAACCACGTGAAGTCTTTTTACAAGTTTTGGAAAAAGCACAAATCAAAGCAGATAGTGAAGAAGTCGAGCAAGATGATGCAGCTGCTTGTACCGATGAAACTTGCGATATTCCAAAGAAATAAATGAACACAATTAAAATGTGATCAAATCGTATGTTTTATCATCATTTTAGCAATAGAGCGTTCTAAAAAAAGAACTATCTAATTGCTAAAAATCAGTTTATTATTGCCGCTTAGAATATTCGCGCTGTAATGTTCTGTTTTTTATGTGTTTAATGATCGGAATTTGAAGTTTCCTTGATCTATCATCCCCCTTCACTGGGGGATTTTTTTTGGCTAAAAATAATCGCTAATAGCTTAAACTTTTTCATTTATTTCAAATATGTAAAAAAAGTTAAATTTACTTAACTTTTGTGTCTCCCTCTTGATTTTATTAGAAAAATCAACAAAAGTGGAAACAACAACAAAACATAAAGATAGATATGAAAACATTTCATGTAATGCCGTACTGGCAGCTTTTTGCACTTTTAACGATTGGATTTGGTTCAGTATGCATCGCTCATGCAGAGACCGCCTCTTCTTCTACAAACCAACAAATAGGAAGTACATCATCTGGAGTACAAACTGAAGTCACCACAGACGAAAATCTCTTAGATCAAATTCCGCGTTGGGTAGACGCAACCCCAACCATTTTTCCAGAGCAGTCTAATGAGCCTATTGTTCCGCCTACCGAACAAACCGAAGATCAAACCTGGGTTGATCGTAAGCAAAAGAAAATTCGTAATTGGGCCGATCGTACTTCTGAAAAAATTGATAATTGGTTTGGTGAAGTTGATCCACAAAAACCAGCTAGTGCAACTATTCGGGTAATGGTTGATAACTATTGGAATGAATACGACAACTTTGAAATTAAGCCCAGAATTCGCGGTAAAATTAAGCTCCCTACGCTAGAAAAACGTTTAAGCGTGGTATTTGGTGATGATTCTTTAGATGATGAATTTAATAACAGTCCAGCTAATATTAACCAAAACCCAAATCAAGACTCCAATAAGAAGTTAGATGGCAAACGAACTCGAGATGACAACAGCTCAATTGCCTTACGTTGGTCAAATTTTTCTAAAAAACTGCCTTTCGAAACCGATGCCGACTTAGGTATTCGTTCTGGGGACGATATTTATGTTCGTTTAAAAGCATCGAGAGATTGGCAACTTCGTAATGATTTTAAGTTTTATGCTGAACAAATTTATCGTTACGGCATAGACAGCGAAAACTACTTACGTACTAATCTTGAACTTACCCATGCTAGACCGAATCAACCGATTTTATCCAATCAGTTCAGCCTAACCTATGCCGATGATCAAGATGACGATCTAGCTTGGGAAAACCGAACATTCCGCGAGCACAGTTTCTTTGCAAACAACCGTTTTAACTATGGTATTTATACTAGCGGTTATTACAACGACAATGACTTACGTTTAAACAGTTGGGGACCCTTTGTTTCATGGCGCCAACCCGTTTTACGTGAATGGTTCTTTGTACAAGGCGATGTAAATTACTTTAATGACCACCGCGAAGACCGTAATCATTTTGTCAGCACCTTCTTACGTTTAGAAGCACTTTTCTAAGCTAGCAAACATCACCTTGGACCTCATCCAAGGTGATAAATAACAAAATACTTTTAAATAAAATTTTAAGCTTAGCCTTCTAAAGTACTGTTCTAATTTTTGTTTTTGATTCCTTATCTTTAAAAATGAATCAATTTTCTTCTCCATTTCAAAATAAATCGACAGTCTTCATTTGTATTTATAGTTTAGGTGTATTAGCTTTACTTCCACATACTCATTTTTTTTATAACTCTTTAAAACACCAACGGTCACGGCGTTATCCCTATTCTTCTACGAGTTTCGCTAAAGTAAAAAGACAATCACTTTCACGCTCACCTTGTGAAGTAGAAGCAAACAATACTTTATCTGATGCTGGTTTAATTCAAGAGCTTATGGCTGTATTTGGAAATGATACGTTATGGAAACGTGCGACTCAACCTGAACAAACGTATAAAGCTTTGGGTAAAAGAAAGAAGAAGAATTCATCAACTCAGGTTTCAGTCACAAATCCACTGAGTGCGAGCTGGGCCACCATTTCAACATGGATGCCTTTTGAAAATGACCTCGATTTAGGCTCAAATTCAGATAGTGATATCTACGTACAATTTTTAGCAAAGAAGAAATGGAATTTGAGACATAACATTAGAATTGATACAGAACAGATCTTTCGTTACGGCTCTACCAGCCGAAATTATTCTGAAACTACCCTAAACTTAACGCAGAAAATGCAAGATAACACATTATTTTCTAATAAATTTAATGTGAACAAGAGCGAAAATGAAGATTACAACTGGGGCAATTGGACTTTTCAACAATTTGAGTTTGTGAAAGATAATAGCCTGACTTACGGTATTTATAGCGGTGGCGTATATACTAAAAATGATATTCGACTAAATAGCTGGGGGCCTTATATTTCATGGCGTCAACCGATATGGAGAGATTGGATTTTTATCCAAAATGATCTTAATTTTTTTAACCATATTGATGATGATCCGAAACACCAACTCAGTGTGCAAATGAATCTTGAAGCTAATTTTTAAACAAAAATCATCAGGTTGTGGATAACTCTTTCTTTATCCACAAAAAAGCCCCTGACAGTTCAGAGGCTTTTTTTTATATCAAAAAATTATTTCAACAATAAGCTATTAATGCGTTTCACGTAAGCTGCTGGGTCTTCAGGTAAACCACCTTCAGCAATCACAGCCTGATCGAAAATCACATTTGCCAAGTCATCAAATTGCTCTGAGCCTTCAAGTTTTTTCACTAAAGGATGCTCAGGGTTAATTTCTAAAATTGGCTTAATTTCAGGTACGGCTTGCCCCGCTTGTTTAAGCATACGAATAAGTTGTGGAGACAATTCACCTTCACTTGTTACTAAACACGCTGGAGAATCAACTAGTCGTGTAGTTACACGTACTTCTTTAGTTTTAGCCTTTAATGAGTCACTTAGTTTCTCAACAACAGGCTTAAACTGTTCAGCTGCTTGCTCAAGTGCTTTCTTCTCTTCAGCATCTTGCAAATCGCCTAAATCAACAGCCCCTTTCGACACATTCTTTAATGGTGTACCGTCAAACTCTTGAACAAAATTCATTGCCCATTCGTCAACACGCTCTGCCATTAATAACACTTCAATGCCTTTTTTCTTAAACAACTCAAGCTGCGGCGAGTTTTTCGCTGCTGCTAGACTGTCAGCAGTCACATAATAGATGGCTTTTTGGCCCTCTTTCATACGTGCCTTATAGTCAGCAAAAGAAGTCGTTACTTCATCATTTGTTGAAGTCGCATAACGTAATAATTTTAAAATACGTTCACGGTTACCAAAGTCTTCACCCAAGCCTTCTTTAAGTACTGAACCAAACTCACTATAGAAGGTCTTGAATTTTTCTTGGTCTTTTTCATCTTCCGATTTAGCCAAACTATCAAGTACAGTTAATACACGGCGTGCATTACCTTCACGAATCGTTTTGACATCACGGCTTTCTTGCAACAACTCACGGCTAACATTAAGCGGTAAATCAGCGCTGTCCACTACACCTTGCACAAAGCGCAAATAGTTTGGAATTAAATTATCCGCATCGTCCATAATAAAGACGCGTTTTACATATAGCTTAATTCCCGCTTTTGCTTCACGAGTAAAAATGTCATGTGGTGCTTTACTTGGAATATAAAGTAACTGGGTATATTCCGTACTACCTTCAACACGGTTGTGTGCCCAAGCGAGTGGTGCTTCAAAGTCATGAGTTAAGTTTTTATAGAACTCAATATATTGCTCTTCAGTCACTTCGCTTTTGTTACGTGTCCATAAAGCACTTGCCGAGTTAATCGCTTCCCACTCGTCAGTTTTGACCATTTGGCCGCCTTTAGGCTCTTCACCTTCAGCAACTTCTTCTTCCTGCCAAACTTCTTTTTGCATTTCAATTGGCAAGCTAATGTGGTCAGAATATTTATTAACGATTTGCTTAACTTTATAAGATTCTAAATAATCAAGCGCATCATCACGTAAGTGAAGAATAATGTCAGTACCACGTGAGGCTTTATCAATTTGCTGAACTTCAAACTCGCCTGTACCACCACTAATCCAGCGCACCCCTTCAGATGCCTCTAGACCCGCACGGCGTGATTCAACCGTAATCTTGTCGGCAACAATAAAACCTGAATAAAAACCCACACCAAATTGACCAATCAACTGAGCATCTGCTTTTTGATCGCCAGTTAATTTTGACATGAAATCTTTAGTACCTGACTTAGCAATTGTACCTAAGTTATCAATTGCTTCTTGCTGGCTTAAACCAATACCATTATCAGAAATCGTTAACGTTTTATCTTCTTTATTTAAACTGATTCGTACATGTAAGTCTGGATCATTTTCATAATATTCAGGATGATTAATTCCTTCAAAACGTAACTTATCACATGCATCTGATGCATTAGAGATAAGCTCACGTAAGAAAATCTCAGGGTTAGAATAGAGAGAATGCGTCACTAAATGTAAAAGCTGGGCAACTTCTGCTTGGAAACTATAATTTTGTGATGCTTGTTCACTCATAAATCACTCCTTAAATTTTGAAGCTGTTTGTTCTCGAATGCTTTATGAATGGAGTACTTCTAGAATTTTTCAATCCTGAATATCAAAAATTTTTACTCTAATTAAAATGGGCCGTGGCTTAACACCCTATCTTGCAATATCGTATCTAACTGCTTTTGACGTTGTTGGTAAGCTTTGCTAATACAACTGACATTGGCAGCACAAGCATTTCTTTTTTTCAGCCATTGTTGCTGAGTATCTTTCTGGTTATCTCGCCCACCCATAGGTAAAGCATGCAAAACGATTTGATACGTCGTTGCCATTTTTACATCTGCATCATTTAAAGAACGGTTTTTACAAATACTTTTTTCCGTTTTCGTTTTTGCAGTATCGCACGAAAAACTTGCAGCTTGTAAATTTTGAGTAAAAGCAATACCACTCAAAAGTGCTAAACAAATCGCTAATTTGTTATTCATGTTTTTATTCCCATGCTTGTAATGAATAGAAATTAGTTTAGAAAAAAACTTGCAGAAAATATGTATAAAACTGTCTGTTTTATGCTTTTTTTAGTGCAAATAAAATCCATAAAAAAACCTCACATAAAATATATGTGAGGTGCCTGAGTCTAGGTTTATTATTATATTTTTCTATTTATTATTATGCTTAAAATTTATAGCTATAACCCAAAGTATAAACAAAAGGATTAATATCTAGATCAAACTTGTAGTTAGCAATTGATGGATCAATTGTTACTTCCGGACTAATATCAGCATAACGTACATCTACAAATACACCCCAGTTTTTAGCATCAGCAGGTTGGAAATTAAAACCAACTTGACCTGCCAAACCAAAATCTTCTTTAACCTTTACCGCTGCACCTTCTTCATCCCAAGGAATAAATGCTGTAGCACCAATACCAATATACGGTGTGAAACGTGTAGAGTTTTTAAAATGATATTTTGCAGTAATTGTTGGTGGTAATTGTTTTATACGTGCTGCATTTTTACCATCTAGCAATACATCATGATTAATAGGTGTTGCTAATAATAATTCTGCCGAAAATGGAGACTGACCAAAAAAGTATTCTACCGATGGTGTAAATGCATATTCATGATCTGCTTTTACCACGCCTAAAGGTGTTGTTGTATCTTCAGATGGAGCAATAACACTACCACCAAATTTCACTTGCCAGTTACCAGCAAAAGTAAAAGAAGACATCCCCATTAATGCAATAACCAAAGCTTTTTTGAACACTTTAATATCTCCAACCTTATTTATATTTATAATAAACATTTATTTTAAAACCATGCAATACTCATTATAAAATTATTTTATAGTTTATTTTTAAACTACTGTTTTAAATAAAATTATATATTATCCAACTATTTTAATAGGTTTTTATCCCAACCTCATTAATCAAGATTATTTTATATTACCAACCATTTTAATATACTTTTAAATTCCGAGTATTTTAATATAATTTATTTTGAATACATGTTTTATTTAGACAATAAAAAAACCTTCTTAATTTAAATCTAAAGATCGTTATTAAGAAGGTTTACACTTTAATATTTTATGAAAACTTTATAAAACCATTGCAGCGATCCAGCCAAAAATTAATAGCGGAATATTAAAGTGAATAAAGGTAGGTACGACTGTATCCCAAATATGATCGTGTTGCCCATCTACACCTAAACCAGCTGTTGGCCCTAAGGTTGAGTCAGAGGCTGGCGATCCAGCATCACCTAATGCTGCTGCTGTACCAATAAGTGCAATCGTTGCTAATGGTGAGAAACCAAACTGCACACATAAAGGCACATAAATAACAGCTAATACAGGAACACTCGAGAAAGATGAACCAATACCAATTGTCACAAATAAGCCAATACAAAGCATTAAGAATGCTGCAAGCGCGCGGTTATCTCCAATAATCTCGACTACACCATTTACTAACTGATTAATATCACCAGTATGAGTCATTACTGAGGCGAAACCGGCAGCAGAAATCATGATGAAGCCCACTAAAGCCATCATTCGCATGCCTTGTACAAAGACATCATCTGCATCTTGCCATTTAAAAATTCCGGCAGTAGATAGAACAGCAAAACCGACTAAACCACCCAAAATCATCGAACCTGAATATAGCTGCGCAGCGAGCGTTAAGCCAATTGCGAGTAGTGCCATCAAGATCGTTTTCTTTGCAATAACTGGTGCTTGCTCTGCTTCATGCTTTAACTCTTCAGCATCTGCTTTTAAGTCGGCTGTTTCAACTTGAGTAGTTGCACGAATAGGTTTATCTAAATCAATCGTGGTCACAGGCGTAATCGCACGATCAGCATAAATTCTTGGTTTACGGTAGCTAATAAATACGGCAACCAAGGTGCCTAATACCATACCTAAAACAGGAATGGCCATGCCAATTGGCATCATTGCCCGATCAACATGTAAGCCGTACGCTGCCCCAATTTTGTTGATATTTCCCATCAGAATCTGTTCAAGGAAAATTGCACCAAATCCAACCGGAAGAAAAATATAAGTACCAACCAAACCTAGCGTAAGTACACAGGCTGCGGCGCGGCGGTCTAATTTTAAATGGTTCATTACCCTTAATAGTGGCGGAACCAGTACAGGAATAAAGGCAATATGAACTGGAATAAGGTTTTGAGAGAAAATAGCAGAAATTAATAAAATACCTAAGAGGAGATATTTCACTTTAGTCTGACGGCTTTTCCCAGCTTCCATTCCCAATAAACCAATCAGCTTATGAGCAAGTAAATCAGGTAAACCAGATTTTGATAGAGCAAGAGCAAATGCCCCTAACACTGCATAGGCAAGTGCAACTTCAGCACCGTCACCAAGACCAGCGTTAAAAGCTTCAACGGTTTGAGAAAGGCTTAAACCTGCTACGAGGCCGCCCACAATGGCAGAAACCACTAAAGTCAGTACGACAGAAACGCGCGCCAGTGATAATAAGAACATCACTGCAATCGCAATAACGACAGCATTCATGAATAAGTTCAGAGCAAAACAAAAGGCGATATTCTAGCAGATTCATATCTATGAAGCCGAAAATATCGCCGAATTAACAGTTTTATGCAGTTATTTAGCTGTTACGCTTGAGCTTTAATAAACTCACGAATATGAGTTGCTATTTTCTCTGGCTCACTCAGAATGGCCCAGTGATTTGCGTTAAGCTCTACATATTCAAATTTTTCAACCCACTTTGGCATGGCCTCAGTGATGTATTCTGGGCTTACAAAAGTATCATATTTTAAAATAACAGCCTTAACTGGACACTGTGCATAACGTTGACGTGGGCCAGTTAAGCGAGGAATAAAATTGGCACGGTATAAATTAATGCCATATTTACCATCAGCATTAATATTATTATTTAAAGGTAAATTACTTTTCCTTTCCAACTGAGTAAGAACTTTACCCCATTTTTCAGGACTAAATAGAGACCATACGGTGGGTGCTAATAACGGAAGATGGAATGCCCCGATATACCAAGATTTGGTTAATATTTTTAAGATTTGAGCTGGTGAAGATTTAAATTTATCACGTAAAAATAAAGCGGCATGATCAAGACATGGTCCAGAAATGGTGGTGTATGATAATAAACGACCTTTGAACTTAGGCTCAGTGACCGACTCCCAAGACTGAATCGAACCCCAATCATGTGCAGCCATATGGAATTGACGATTTGGTAATAACTCATCAACAACTTCTTGGAGATCTAGAGATAAACGCTCTAAACGGTAATCACGTATACGTTTTGGTATAGATGACAAACCAGCTCCACGCACATCGTAAGTAACAATATAGAAGTCATTAATCAAATGCTCAATGATTGATTCCCATACTTCTTGATTGTCTGGATAGCCATGTACTAAGACCAAGGGAGTATTTTTTTCGTCACCCCATGTTTTAGCACAAAGCGTTTGTTGATCACTTGTTGTTACTGTATGAACTTTTGGCTGCATAATCATTTCCTATCTTGTTTTTCAATCGATCATGTCGTTAGTCGGATAGAGCATTGCCATCAATATAAAAAAGATGATACTTATCTAGTATGAATACTGTTGCAATAAAAAAAATTGACTATTATGGCTATTTTAAGAAGACTTCAGAACAATCCTACGATTTCAAAATTTCTATTTAATCACTATCCCCCTTATCGTGGCGCAGGGATTTATATTGAAATCATGAATTTAGAACTTTGCCATGTGCGCGTAAAAATGCCACTGACTTGGAAAAATCAAAATTTAGTCGGTACACATTTTGGTGGAAGTCTTTATTCAATGGTTGACCCATTTTATATGATGATTCTTATGCATCATCTCGGATCAAAATATATTGTTTGGGACAAAGCTGCCGAAATCAATTTTTTGTCCCCTGGCCGAAGTACTGTACATGCAGATATTCGAGTTGATTTAGCTGAAATAGAACAAATTCGTGAACTTGCCGAGAACTATGAACCTGTTTTAAGAACATATCATCTAAACATTTTTGATGAATCTGGGGTAAGAATTGCAGAGGTTCAAAAAACGCTTTATATCAGACGTAAAAAAGCGAAACCTTTTCCTCAATAAAAAATAAGCGCTAAAAGCGCTTATTTTTTTATTTGTTAATTTTTTATCTTTTCTCTTCAATCGCAGCACCAGCACCACCACCTAAAGCACCGCCAATCGCAGATTCAGTACGGTGACGACGGTCACTTGCAACAGCTGCACCACCAGCACCGCCTAAAGCAGCACCAATTGTTGCGCCTGATGTACCGCCCATGCTTTTACCAATTGCAGTACCTGCTACGCTACCTAAAGCAGAAGCGGCTGCTACATGTGTTGTATTGTCAGCATGTGCCACAGTAACCATTGAAGTTGCTAGAACAGCGCTACATAACCAAGCATTTAATTTCATTTTTGACTCCGTGTCCCTAGTTGCAGGACCCTATATCTTTTGTTACGGCAAATGTAACAAAACACTTCTCCCCAAATATGGAGAACCATCTTTTGATTATTGCAGTTTAGTGTCTGGTTTGTATGTTTTCTATTAAAATAGAATATTTAATACTCATATAGATAAATTAAGCTTTATTTAGTTTTGAAGGGGTTACTCATGATCAGAACATAGAAAATTTATTAAAGCTCTTGTCGCAGACGACATATGTTTATGTTGTGCGTACAGTAAAGAAAAGGGCCGTGTGTGACCTGCATAACCCTCAAGTACGGGCTGCAATTTTCCTTGTCGGATCTTTTCATTAACAATAAAGCTATAACTCTGACATATTCCTAATCCACTTTCAGCAAGAGAAACTACTCCCAAAATATCTTCTTTTACTAAAATCCGATTTGATGGTATCCATTGAATTTCATTATCACCATTTTTAAAAAACCATGGAGTAACCTTACCCGTGCTAGGTAATTCAAAGGCAATACATTGGTGATGGTTTAAGTCTTCCAAAGTTTGAGGAACACCCATACGTTTTAAATATTCAGGTGAGGCAACAAGTTGAAGAGGGGCAAGCTCCAAAGGTCTGGCAATGAGAGTGCTACTAGGAAGCTGACCTTGACGAATAGCTAAATCAAATCCTTCCGCAATTAAATCGACATTTCGATTAGAAATACTGACTTCTATTTGAATATCTGGATATTGCAAAAGAAATTTTTGTAGTAATTCTGGAAGGCGATAGTGTCCATAGGTAGTGGGTACACTTAATTTAATTTTGCCGGAAATTTGCAGTTGCTTACCTTGAATAGCACGCTCTGCATGGTCAATTAACTGAAATGCATGTTGCATCTTTTCATAATAAAGTTGACCAGCTTCAGTCAGGCTCAAATGACGAGTTGTTCTTCTAAAAAACTGAATGCCAAGTTTTTTCTCTAGCCGCGTAATTGTTCTACTAATGACTGAAGGAGTTGTTGCTAAATAAATTGCAGCTGCACTAATAGAAAGCTTCTCCGCCACAATTAAAAACACTTCAATATCGGCAAGATGGTCAAATTGACGTGACATTTAGTCCTCAAACGCAAAAAAGATTTGCAAAAGTGGTTGTTTATCTACCTGATTGGCAAAAATAGAATATATCCATCCCAGTTATAAATCCAGCAAATGGTTGGAATGAAGGTCGAATGATGAAATCTCTAAATAAAATAATGCTTGCAGTAGTTGCCGTTTCAGCAGCATTCAGTGCAAATGCTGCTCATGTGTTGGTTGTATTGTCTGATGAGGCGCATTTAGAGCTAAAAAAAGGTCATATTTTTAAAACAGGCTTTTACTTAAATGAGTTGATGCAACCTACAAAAATGCTTTTAGATGCAGGCCATACAGTAACTTTCGCTACACCAAAAGGGAAAGCTCCAACCTTAGATGAATCATCGAATAATGCGATGTATTTTAACCAAGATGAAAAAGCATTAAAGCAATATGCAGATTTATTGCATGATCTAAAATTAACATCTGCTCAAGATTCTCCAGTTGTGAGCCTATCTCGTATTGAACAAATTGGTGTAGGTCAGTTTGATGCTATTTATATTCCAGGTGGACATGCACCTATGCAAGATCTCTTAAAAGATAAACAACTTGGAAAAGTACTTACAGCTTTCCATAAAGCTGGTAAACCTACTGCGTTGGTCTGTCATGGTCCTATTGCATTAATGTCTACTTTACCTAATGCC